>DATMMJ010000410.1:0-4233 GCA_035569795.1 Puia sp.
CTTTCGGGATCGCCAGCCAAAGCCGCGTCCCAAGACTGTTTCAACGAGTTTCTGGATGCAATACCGCAAACATTTGTATGCTTGATAATCGCAAAAGTCGTTTCTGTAAACTCCGTGATTAATTGCATTGCTGCATCCACATCTACCAAATTGTTATAGGATAATTCTTTTCCGTTCAGCTGCGCAAATAATCCATTCAGATCACCATAGAAAACTGCATGCTGATGCGGATTCTCGCCATAGCGCATGGGCGTTGGGTTTGCGACAGATTCTAAAAAATATTCCCCCTCACCCCGGTTGAAATATTTTGCTATAGCCACATCATAATGGGCACACACTTCAAAAGCTTTAGCTGCAAGCAAACGCCTTTGCGCTAGCGTGGTATCCCCATTTTGTTCGGTCAGCAATTTTTCCAGATACCCGTATTCTTTTTTGGAGCCTACCACTGCTACATGGGCATGGTTTTTTGCAGCACCCCGTATCATGGAAGGACCTCCGACATCGATTTTCTCAATAATAGATGCATCATCACTTGTCTTTGCGACAGTCTCTTCAAAAGGATACAAGTCAACAATCACTAAATCAATTTCAGGGATTTTATATTGCTGCATTTCTTTAATATCTGCTTCCATTTCTCTTCTCCCCAAAATACCACCAAATACGGACGGGTGAAGCGTTTTTACTCTCCCACCTAAAATAGATGGATAGGAAGTAAGAGATTCCACTGCAATACAGGGAACGTTCAGGGACTCAATAAACTGCTGGGTTCCTCCTGTTGAATAGATGACTGCACCAAGGTCATGCAGTTTTCTTATGATGTTGTCTAAACCATCTTTATAAAAAACAGAGATCAAGGCAGAGCGGATTTTTTTAGTCATGACGTTACTTTTAGGAGTTTCTCGCAAAGATCCAGGTCAACCCAAGGAATGAAAAAAATTATTTGTTTGCTTTTAAATTTTGCTTTGTGGCCCTGGCGCTACATGTTGCCACCAGTGCACTACAAAAAATTAAGAGTCGCAAAACTACATTAATCCAGATTCCCTGCAAAAGCGCCTTTATCAACTGCCGGGATGGGCACAAAATAAAGGTTGTTCAAATTCTTTAGGTGCAATGATCTATTTTCCAGTCGCCTTAGAAACCATGAAAAGACCAAGGGCTTGGAATCGCAAGTATAAGTTAGCATAGAGATTTTTACTGGGATTTTTTTTTGGAGACCAGGAGCAGATCTACCTTTCGTGTAAAAGGCAAACGGGAAGATTAGAAAAATGTGTAGGGACCAGCGGAATTAATCCTCCAAACATCGCAGAGTCTCTGGCAAGAAGTCATTTGGCTAAATTGCTTATATAAGCAATCTGCCCAGCGTGATAGATATGGTGCTGGATCAGCCCATTTAGCAAAAACCGGAAATTATATTTTTTGTCCTCAAGATTTTGCCCCAAAAAACTGTCATCCTGTGCGTCTAATAGTTCAATAATCTCATTATGCAGAGATTTGAATTGCAAAACCCCTTTTTCCCAGTCGTGTTCTGTAGGGTTAATAGTTTGCCAGTTCAGTGTTTCAATAGCTTTGGCTTTTTCAGGGCCCTCATTTTTAATAATGCATAGTACATACTGTACCCACGTAATCATGTGATATAACAATTCAATATTTGAATGGCATTTTTTTCCCGGCTGATGATACACATCGCCCGTACCAGCTTGTTCTAGTATTGCGTATACAGATTTGCCATACCAGGGCTGGCCGCTCAGAACATTTCTTAAGGTGCGGGTAATCGATTGAATTTCTTTATTCATAGCTAATGTAATGTAGATTTGAGGAGACGACGCGTTAACGCAAGGTACCGGTGGACGCATTGCGGGTCTGGTCAGTTTCATACTTACCCCCAGGTGTAGACATCTGAAGGACAAACCGTTTTTTATACTCTTGCCCACAGGGGTTGCCCCGAGGCTCGCATCTTTATTTACTCAGATACATGCTCCGGTCTTTATACAATTGACGGAAATATGGATCGCGCAGGTCCTTAATAAAACGGATGGCTTCACCTGTTGACTTCATTTCAGGACCAAGCTCTCTGCTAACGCCGGGGAATTTGTTGAAACTGAAAACAGGCTCTTTGATTGCAAAGCCCTTCAACTTTTTTTCAAAAGTGAAATCACTGAGCTTGTTTGCGCCAATCATTATTTTGGTAGCGATGTTGAGGTAAGGTATCTGATAGGCTTTTGCGATGAAGGGCGTAGTGCGCGATGCGCGCGGGTTTGCTTCGATTACAAACACTTTATCATTTTTAATGGCAAACTGAATATTGATGAGGCCTTTGATGTTTAAAGCCCTTGCAATCTTTTCTCCGTAATGCTCCATGGTTGTTACGACTAAAGGGGTGAGGTTGAACGCGGGCAGCACCGCATGGCTGTCGCCGCTGTGGATCCCGGCCGGCTCAATATGTTCCATGACACCCATCACGTGAAAATCTTCACCATCAAAAATGGCATCTACTTCTGCTTCCTGACAACGATCAAGAAAATGGTCAACCAAAATTCTATTTCCCGGAATATGCTTTAATAAGCTGATCACCGCCTTTTCTACTTCATCATCATTAATGACAATGCGCATCCGTTGGCCGCCAAGCACATAGCTTGGGCGAACCAAAACCGGATAGCCTACTCTGTTAGCTACCTGGATTGCGTCATCCACATCGTAAGCCGTGCCGTAGTCAGGGTATGGGATATCGAGTTCTTTCAGCAAATCGCTGAACCTGCCACGGTCTTCCGCAATGTCCATGCTGTCAAAAGAAGTACCAATAATCTTGATTCCCTTTGCGTGCAGGCGCTCAGCAAGTTTTAGCGCAGTTTGGCCGCCAAGCTGTACAATCACTCCCTCTGGCTTTTCATGCTCAATAATTTCCCAGAGATGTTCCCAATAAACCGGTTCAAAATATAATTTGTCGGCAATATCAAAATCGGTTGAAACAGTTTCAGGATTGCAATTTACCATAATGGCTTCGTAGCCGCATTCTTTGATAGCAAGCAAGCCGTGTACACAGCAATAATCAAACTCGATGCCCTGGCCAATCCTGTTAGGGCCGGAGCCGAGCACAATGATTTTTTTCTTGTCGCTCACCTTACTTTCATTGCTGTTCCCAGTCTCAAAAGTGGAATAGAAATAAGGAGTCCTCGCTTCAAATTCTGCGGAGCAGGTATCCACCATTTTAAAAACACGGGTGATTCCCATTGCCTTCCTTTTATCATACAACTCATCATCTGTGCCGTTTTCTATAATGCGGCAAATCTGCTCATCGCTGAACCCGAGGTTCTTTGCCTGTTTTAACACATCAAAAGGAATATTTTCCAATTTATACTTGGCAAGCTCTTTTTCCATTGTGCAGATTTTTTGTATCTCGTACAAAAACCATCTGTCAATCCCATTGGTTGCCTTGGAAATCGTTCCAACGGAAATTCCAGCCATGAGTGCATCTTTGATGCGAAAAATGCGATCCCATTTTGGAATTTTAATATACTCCAATAATTCTTCGGCATGCATCAAGCTCTTCCCGTAATAACCGAGACCAACTGCATTGTTCTCCAGGCTCTGGCAAGCCTTCTGAACTGCCTCTGTGAAGCTTCTTCCGATTGCCATCACTTCGCCTACGCTTTTCATCTGCAGGCCGAGGGTATCATTTGCTCCTTTGAACTTATCAAAATTCCAGCGTGGCATTTTTACAATCACATAATCTTGCACGGGCTCAAAGTAAGCTGAAGTAGTTTGTGTGATTTGATTCTTTAATTCGTCCAGATTAAAACCGATAGCCAATTTTGCTGCAATCTTGGCGATCGGATACCCCGTCGCTTTTGATGCCAGCGCAGAAGAACGGCTAACCCGCGGATTGATTTCTATAGCAATAATTTGTTCTGTTGCCGGATTCAATGCAAACTGCACATTGCAGCCTCCCGCAAAATTGCCCAGGTCGCGCATCATCTTAATGGCCGTGTTGCGCATCAGTTGAAAGGCAGTATCGCTCAAGGTCATCGCCGGAGCAATGGTAATAGAGTCTCCGGTGTGTACTCCCATCGGGTCAAAATTTTCAACCGTGCAAATGATCACTACATTATTATTGGCATCACGCAATAATTCAAGTTCAAATTCTTTCCAGCCAAGCACTGCTTTTTCTACAAGAACCTCATGGATAGGCGAAGCCTGCAAACCCCTGTTTAGGGCTTCATCCAATTCATCTTTGTC
>DATMMJ010000411.1:0-2168 GCA_035569795.1 Puia sp.
CAATAATAAATTATTTGAATGAAAATATTGCTTCATTATATAAAACCTTATCGCTGGCTTGTCGCACTAGCTCTTGGCCTGGCGGCCGTCAATCAGGTATTCTCACTGTTTGCTCCCATGATTACGGGTAAGCTTCTTAACTTATTTGCTATTCATCCTCATATATTTTCTGATGGTTCGCCGCGCAGCCAGGGTGAATATTTTTTTGGGAAGGGGAAATTTCATGGTTTGTTTTTTTTCCTGATGTTATTAATCGGAACAGCTATGGTGAGCCGCATCGCCAAAGCTTTCCAGGACTACTTCGTAAATGTAATCATACAAAAATTTGGTGCCACCATTTTTACTGATGGTCTTAAACATTCTATGCGCCTGCCTTATCAGGAGTTTGAAGACCAGCGGAGCGGCGAGACTTTATCTATCCTAACAAAGGTGAGAGCTGATACAGAAAAATTCATCAGTAATTTTGTAAACATATTTTTTATCATCATCGTCAGTATTGTTTTCGTTTCTATAGTTGCATTCAGCCTGCATTGGGCTATCATGCCTGTGTATACTCTTGGCATTATACTCATTGCCCTTGTCACAAGTTGGCTAAGCAAAAAAATAAAAATCATACAGAAAACAATCGTAAAAGAAACAAATGCCCTTGCTGGCTCTACGACGGAAAGCCTGCGCAATATTGAGATCGTGAAAAGCCTGGGACTTACCGATCAGGAAGTAATCAGGCTGAACAATAATACATTTAAAATCCTTGGGTTAGAGCTGCGCAAAGTAAAAAGCATTCGTGCATTAAGTTTTATACAAGGCACCATGGTTAATTTTTTGCAGCAAGTAATCACATTCACATTGCTATGGCTTATTTTCAAGGGGGCGCTTGACCCGGGTCAATATCTTTCAATGATGTTTTACGGTTTTTTTATTTTCGGCCCCATGCAGGAAATAGGCAACATCATCATTTCTTATCGGGAAGCAGAGGCATCGCTCAATAATTTTCATACCCTGATGCAAAAAAACGTGGAGCCAAAACCCGCGCAACCAAAGCAGATAGGGGTCATTGAAGAGCTGGAATTCAGAGATGTTTCTTTCAAACATCAAACTGCTCAATTCAAGGCCCTGGATGATATATCTTTTGATGTGAAGAAGGGTGAGACCATCGCATTTGTTGGCCCAAGCGGCTCCGGCAAAAGCACTTTGGTGAAATTGCTGGTTGGCTTATACCGACCACAGCAGGGGAAAATTTATTATGATGGCATCGATGGCAATGAAATTGATTTTGATGAGCTGCGCAGCCAGATTGGTTTTGTAACACAGGACACTCAATTATTCGCTGGCACTATAAAAGAGAATCTTTTGTTCGTTAACCCCAAAGCAACCGAAGACGACTTACAGCTTGCTTTGCAAAAATCAAGCTGCACCACTTTATTGGAGCGCGCTGAAAAAGGCATTGAGACGGTGATCGGAGAAGGCGGATTAAAATTAAGCGGCGGAGAAAAGCAACGCATCGCCATCGCAAGAGCATTGCTCCGCAATCCCTATTTATTAATATTTGATGAAGCTACATCGGCGCTCGATTCCATCACAGAGGAAGAAATCACAGAGACCATACGCGAAGTTTCCTCCAAGGGAAATCAGATCACTGTGCTCATCGCTCATCGCTTGTCTACCATTATGCATGCTGACCGGATTTATGTTCTTGAAAGAGGCGAAGTGGTGGAGACCGGCTCACACGGCAGTCTGCTCGTTGAAAAAGGTTTGTATTATGCCATGTGGCGTCAGCAGATAGGGGAGCGCAAAACAATGGCTGGCACCAAAGCGATTGCGTGAGTCGGGGGTATATGTCCGGATTGTATTTATGGGCTTTCCGCTAGTGATGGCTTGTGTATCATTTTATTTTTTTGAATTAGAGTTGCTTAAATTTTATTCCGCATCATCCTCCCCGGAGGATGAACCCGCTTCATTTTTCATTATGGACTCGCATCCTTGGGTGAGATTAAATCAGCAATAACCATCCGCGAATAGGTACCTTTGTAGCTGCTAAATCTTTAAAAAATAAATGCCAACTAAAAATAAGCCAAACTTCTGGTGGAGCCTTCTTACCATGAAATGCCCGCGTTGTCGCAGGGGCGCTATGTTCATTAATAACAATCCTTGGAATTTAAAAAAAACAT
>DATMMJ010000412.1:0-3438 GCA_035569795.1 Puia sp.
AAACAGAAAACCCGCCACTATAGCGCAAGCAAATACTACAAGCCAGGAACAAAATTTTTGCTCGGAGCATACTCTACCACTCATTTTTTATTGTATCCGTTTTTCATATTAAGCCTTCTTGTTTTCAGTTGGGAGTTGGCACTTGGGGTATTCGCTTTGCGTTTCTTGATACAGTCCATTATTTATTTCAGGGTCATGAAAAAACTAAATGAGCAGGATTTGTTCCCGTGGTGGTGGTTATTGGATATCTGGATGTTCTTTTATTACCTCATTTTTATGCCTGCGCTATGGAGAAAGCCCCGCAAAACCTGGAACTGATAACAAAATACTTTTCTCACCTCACTCCTACCCAATTGAGACAGCTTTCTGACCTGGATTCTTTATATCATGAATGGAACAACAAGATCAATGTCATTTCGCGCAAAGATATCAGCAGCTTATACGAAAAGCATGTGCTGCATTCATTGAGTATCGCCGCAGTTTTTGATTTCCAAAAGGGGATGCGCGTGATTGATATTGGCACTGGCGGTGGGTTTCCCGGGATACCCCTGGCGATTTTTTTCCCCGAAACTGACTTTCACCTAGTCGACAGCATCGGTAAAAAATTGAAAGTAGTCGAGGTAGTTGCATCTGTGATCGGATTGTCAAATATCACTATACAACAAATCCGAGCAGAAGAAATAAAAGACAAAAAATTTGATGTGGCAGTTTCAAGAGCAGTCGCCCCATTAAAGGATTTGTGTAGATGGACAAAACCCTTGCTGAGATACAACAAGCAGGAACCAAAAGAAGGGGACCGGGGAGAAATGAAAAAAAATGCGGACAAGAAATTAGCCAATCCCAATGGCTTGATATGTTTAAAGGGCGGCGACCTTGCTCAGGAAATTGCTGAAAGTACCTGCAGACCAGGATTGACAGAGATTTCTGAAATATTCGCGGAAGCATATTTCAAGGAAAAATTCCTTGTTCATATACCTTTTCAGGGCATGTAAATCCGTTATTGCAAAATCGTATTTTTATTGAATATACTTTGCAAAAGATACTGAATCTTGATTTGCCAATAGCTACTGAAATGATGACACTCCTTCCAAAAGAAACATGGCAAATACTTGATCATTGTATCCTATAAAAAATGAAATTGCATAATACCAACAAATAAGCCCGGAGGACTCGCCGCAAAACAGCCAAATCGCGCCTAGAAAACACTGCATTTTGACAACAGGGGAGGAGTCTATTAACAAACTTTTTTGAGCGCCGATAAATTTTAGGAAATCATTACATAATGTGGCATTGCTACATGATCCCCTTGCATTTACCTTTAAGCGGGCTGTAAAATCATATGCCAATTGATCGTTACCTTATCCTAATATAGATTTTTGCGCTGGACCCCCTTTTGCCCTTAGCAAGATGTGAAATGTGAGCAAACAAAAGCCCTCCAATCAAAGAGGGCTTTCGAGTTCCTACAATCTTTAAGTCACCAATTCAGTTCCAGTTTGTTATTTTTCCTTTCCACATCTGCCATTCGCTGCGTGGGATCAATCTCAATAATTTTTACATCGGTTAATCTGTGGCTTATTTCAAAAGTATAAGTCGGATGTGTCCATTTCCACGGGTCAAAAGTCGTGCGCGCAATAGCTGCGTCTTCGATTGGCTTTTCCCCGAACATAAGATATTGGGGAATGTAAGCAATTTCTTTGCTTCCATCTTTGTATTGGATGAGTACATCAATTGGCATAGGCAATTTACCTATATTCTTTAGACGTATTTTAGTTTTGCCTTCTTGTTCCCATAAACTATCAATAGCGTAATCGATGGTTTTAGTAGTGCTAATCCAATATTCTTTGTACCAATCTAATTTAAGCCCGCTGGTTTTTTCTGCAATGCGGATAAAATCATTGGCGTTGGGGTGTTTGAAACGCCACTGCCGATAATATTCCAAAAGAATTTTATCACGTACCTGTGCGCCAACAATATATCCCAATTGTTCCATAAACATTTCTCCTTTTGAATAGGACCCGATGCCGTATGCAAAATTGGTATTGAAATGATCAGCATGGGTTGTAAGAGGTTCTTCGAAACCGCTTTTTACCAATGAAAAATAACTGCTGTAAGCACCCGCATGATGTAACGGCAATTGCTGTTTTTGTTTTTCCAGAAAATCTCTCAACCCATTATTCTCGGGATGCTTTTCCAATTGGTAATTATAATAATAATTTGACACCAAGCTTTCGGCGTAACTCGCAAAACCTTCGTCCATCCAAGCATACATGGATTCATTAGTGCCCAGCATCATCTGGTACCAGCTATGCATCCATTCATGAAAAGCTGTGCCAAGGCTTGGCCCGGAAATCAAAGTGCCCATCGGATACTCCATGCCGCCATCACCCCCATGCACAAACGAATATTGCTTGTAAGGATATTTTCCAAAATTCTTTTCTATGTAGGGCAACACGATTACAGCAGCATCTGCAAGTGTGTTCCAGAGCGTATCTTGTTTGGGGTCATCGTTCTTATTTTTGTAGAGGACATGGATTGCAGGGCCGTTTGGAATAAGCCTGACCAGGTGCTTGTATTGCGGGTCTGCTGCCCACATAAAATCATGCACGTTGGGGGCGATGAAATGCCATGTCAAGGTATCTCCTGCAGGTCGTGCCACTTTTGCGCCTGGTTGCTCATACCCATACCCAACCTGGTTCGCATTTTGCAGGTAACCAGTGCCCCCAAGAATGTAATTTTTGTCAATAGAAATCTTCACATCATAGTCTCCCCACACACCATAGAATTCTCTTGCCACATAGGGCGTAGGGTGCCATCCTTCATAATCGTATTCACATATTTTAGGATACCATTGGCTCATAGAGTAGCGCACCCCCGTTTGCGGATTGTCTCTGCCGCTCCTGCGCACCTGCAAAGGCACCTGTGCTTCAAATCCCATTTCGAAAACTACGGTAGATTTTGGAAGAATGGGTTTAGTCAATCTCACTTCAACAATGGTTTCTTCTTCTCTGTAGGGCTGGGAAATCCCATTCATTTTCAAGGACAATACTTTCTGGTAACCAATCTCATCGGGTTTTAAATTTAAAATACGGTCGCGCACCCGGCCATCCCAATCTAATTGATCCTGGTTATTTCTACCCTTGCCAATAGCAATTTTACCAAGTTCGCGGCTGCGCGCGTCCATCATACTGTTTGGCTGGAACGCGTTCCAGTACAGATGATAAAACACTTTGTACAATGTATCAGGAGAATTATTGGTGTATTCTAGCCTTTGTTTTCCCTTGAATCTGTTTGCTGGAATATCCATTTTCACATCCATAAAATATTTTACGCGCTGCTGCCACCTGTCAGGCTGCCCAACGACAAACAAGGTAGGGGATGCAACTACAAGATAAAGGCACAATAATTTTTTCATAACGCTACTTAAAAATTAAGGCGCAA
>DATMMJ010000413.1:0-9588 GCA_035569795.1 Puia sp.
GACAGCCTTGCACTGCAAGGAAACCGCCATATGCAAGAGATTTATAAACCTGTTTCCCCGCCCGTAAAACCAAAATAACCGCTGGGGAATATAAGACACTCTTTAGTTGTATTTTTATGACTCAAACAGATACATGAACAAGGTATTTGCTAGTGCCGACGATGCTATTAAAGATTTACCGAATGGCTCCACCATTATGTTAGGTGGTTTTGGGCTCTGTGGAATCCCAGAGAACTTGATTGCTGCACTAATAAGGATGAAAGCCACAAACCTCACTTGCATATCAAACAATGCTGGAGTGGATGATTTTGGATTGGGATTACTACTGCAAACAAAGCAAATAAAAAAAATGATCAGCTCCTATGTGGGCGAAAATGCGGAGTTTGAGCGCCAACTGCTCAGCGGGGAATTAGAAGTTGACTTGATACCCCAGGGAACACTTGCAACGCGGATCCAGATGGCTGCAATGGGCATCCCTGCGTTTTATACTCCGGCAGGTTATGGAACAGAAGTGGCTAGGGGCAAAGAAACCAGAGAATTTAATGGAAAGATATATTTGATGGAGTATGCATTGCATGCGGATTTCGCATTGGTGAAAGCGTGGAAAGGAGATACATTGGGGAATCTTGTTTTTCAAAAAACCACAAAGAATTTTTCCACGTCGATGGCCAGGGCGGGAAACATCACTATTGCTGAAGTGGAACATTTGGTGGAGCCCGGTGCACTAGATCCTGACCAAATTCATGTGCCCGGCATTTACGTACACCGCATTTTTAAGGGAGCTAATTATGAAAAAAGGATCGAGCGCAAAACGGTAAGCCTGCCGTCAGCGAAAATAAAATAGGACGCTTCTCTGTTGAACGGGTGCGCTCAAATAAAAGATCTTTGTTAGGTCTGGATAAATAAAACATAACATTAATTTCCTTATTTTTTATGCCACTTGATAAATTCGGTATTGCACGGCGCATAGCACAGGAGCTAAAGGACGGTATGTATGTGAATCTCGGAATTGGCATACCTACTTTAGTTGCAAATTATATTCCCAAAGGAATTAGTATCATGATTCAGTCTGAGAACGGTATGCTTGGCATGGGCCCTTACCCAACAGAAGATCAACTCGACCCAGACCTAATAAATGCAGGAAAAGAGACGGTAACAATTCTTCCAGGCGGTTCTTTTTTTGACAGTGCTGAAAGTTTCGGGATGATACGCGCAGGCAAAGTGGATCTTACTGTCTTAGGTGCAATGGAAGTTTCTGAGGCAGGGGACATTGCTAATTGGAAAATTCCGGGCAAAATGGTGAAGGGCATGGGTGGTGCAATGGATTTGGTTGCCAGTGCAAGGAACATCATTGTGGCAATGCAACATACCAATCCTAAAGGCGAATCAAAATTGCTGGAGGCATGCACTTTGCCGCTTACCGGAGTGAGGTGCGTGAAAAGGATTGTAACGGATCTGGCGGTTTTAGATGTTACGCCATTAGGTTTTAGACTCATTGAAAAAGCCCCGGGCGTTTCCGTAGAAGAGATCAAAAATAAAACCTCAGGCAAGCTTTTGATTGCTGGGGAAGTGCCTGAAATGCATTTCTAAAAATGAGATGGATCTTCTTTTTCATCAAAAGGCTCCTTATAAAATAATACGGCGAGTGTGTATAAAAAATATTTCGTGATGCTTCCTATTCCCAAAAAAATTTCCTTTTCCATAAAGCTTTCTCTGGGTAAAAGAACATAATACCAGGTTAAAGCGTTCATTAATATTGAAATCGAAAAATAAAATAAGCTGCCTGCGCTGATCCAAAATAAAGGCTCGTTGAGAATATTAAGGTTGCTGCTACTGACAACCTGTGCGAGGCAAAGAATCGCAGCAAAAATGACGATTGTGCTTTTTAAAATCTCCAATGCATAAAATCTTTGATTTGCGCCTTCGAATAAATAACAGGTGATGACGACCGAGAGAAAAGCGATCAGAAAAATATTGGCGATCTTTTTTATTTTTTCAGGCAAAGCTTGCTTAAAAAGCTGGACAAGAATAACGAGTTCAAAAAGAGTAAAAATGCTTGTAATGACATTTTGTGAAGAACTGTCTAAAGTAGGAACGAAGAGCAAAAAGTTTTTGACAAAGTTTAGCAAACATAAAATCATTAAAAAATTCAATGTCTCGTTGCGGTATGTTTTCTTTACGAAAATGATACCTGCCGGCAACAGCGGGAAAAGGATGGATACAATAGATAAAATGTCCGTAAATATATTACCGGTTTGGAGCATGGGGAAATTTGTTTCGGCAAAACCGGACTTTTTATAGGGTTTGGATACGCACAAATTTTAGGTGGATAGCTAAATATAGAATAAATCAGTCAATCGGGTTGCCCTTTGCAGCAAAGAAAACAAGGCTCGAGTTCAAAAAGAGTAAAAATACTTGTAATCACATTTTGGGCAGCACTGCTTAAAACACCAACGAAAAGCAAAAAATTTTTAACGCAGTGTAGCAAACATAAAATCAGGTGAAAAATCGACGTCTTGTCTTGTTGCGATAAAATTTTCTTGCACAAATGATGCCTTTCGACAAGTGAGGGAAAATGAGGGGTACATTGTAAGCATCCGAACTGTACCTTACTGTAATTAAAAGTAAAAATAGGGAGTTTTGCAAAAAGATATTTTATGCAAAACAAAAAGGAACATAGAGCCAGTAAGCTTGAGATGATTATCCAATGGCAACGAAGTGTGGGTTAACCCAAAAAGAGCTCTTTGTGTGCTGCCAATAACGAAGATTGAATAAATCAATCAATTAGGTTGTTCTTTACTGCAAAGAAGACGAGGCCCGCTGTATTTTTTGCGCCAAAACGTTCCATCAGACGATCCTTGATGGCTTCAACAGTCCGGGGGCTTACTTCAAGCTTGTGGGCAATCTCCTGTGCCGTGAACTCCATACAAATATATTTAAGCACATCTCTTTCCCTATCCGTTAGCGTCACTTCTACATTCAAATTAGGTATTACTTTGGTCCGCGAGTGCGACTTTTTAAGCAATATCCTGTTAACAAAATTATTCAGGTAATACCCTTTAGTCGCTACCTCCACGATTGCTTTTTTTATCTCAGAAGGGTCAGCACTCTTTAAAAGATACCCATTTGCGCCAATCTCCATCATGTGGCTTACAAAACGCTCGTCCTCGTACATGGTCAATGCAAGAATATGAATATGAGGGAATTGTTTTGCAACGACCCTGGTGGTCTCAATACCGTCTTTTAAAGGCATCCGCAAATCCATTAGTATCACATCCGGTTCTGAAGCTGCTAACCCATCAATTAATTCCTGACCGTTCTCGGCTTCCTGAACAAATTTTATATTGTTATACGGGCGCAGGGACAAAATAACTCCTTTACGAAATATTTTATGGTCATCAGCGATTGCAACTTTGATAACGCTCATAGGTGGTATTGCTACATAATGTTTTTAAAGGTACATATTAATTCCATTGCTTATTGCGGCACAGTGGCATTCTCCTTAATTAATTCAATGGTAACCTTAAAATATGTTTGTGATATATCTTTCTCAAAGAAAATCTTTCCATGCAAAACTTTCAGCCTGCTTTGAATATTTTTCAGCCCCAGCCCGACGGAGCTTTTGTTCAATTTCTCAAAATCTGTTTGCGTGAGGCCCCTGCCGTCATGATGGAGGCGGATGAAAAATTTATTATTATTTGTATTTTGCGTTAAATGAATAAAGCTTGCGTTGCTGTGCTTGAGAATATTGTTTACCAGTTCCTGGATCACCCTAAAGATGATTAGCTCTGTTTCCGGTTGCAGGCGCTCTCTGTAATCATGAAAACGGGAGCTTGCGTTCATGCTTCCTGAGCTGCTGATTTTCTGGAACAGATCATTTACCGCCGACTCAAGGCCAAAATTTTTCAGTGTAGGCGGCATTAAGCTGTGAGAAATGTTGCGTATGAGCTGGATGGTGTCATCGATGATCTGCTTGGCATTATAGATGTTTTGCAATTGCGTGGTCTTATCCAAATTTACCAGGTTTTCATTCAAATACAGGCGCGCAGTGGCAAGCAGAGGTCCCGCATCGTCGTGCAGGTCCGCCGCAATGCGCTGGCGCTCCTCTTCCTGTAGGCGTATGGATGCGTTGAGCAGCATCTTCTGCTGATCAAATTCCATTTTCTGCAACTGCATCTGGAAGCGGATTACTTTGCGCTGGTGGAAAATAATGAAAACGATGAGTCCAATAGTCAGCGCAAGCATAGCGATAGTGCCGAAGAAAAGTACGGTCGGCACTTTGCTGTCAAGGTTAGAGATTTGTAAAAGTATCATTCAGATTTCGTAAGGGGTTTGGGCTAATTAAATTCTAAAACGGTTCTTAGGACAAATTTGTATCATCAAAATTTCGGGCTAAAATATTGTGTTTATTATTGTTCCCGGCAACCAAAAAGCCAATAGAGAAACAAATATTCTTAATAATCTCAAAAGTGATATTTATGACCCACAATGGGCTGTTGTCTTTGTCCTTTAAATCCGATGTGTAAAGAAAAAGGAGAAAAGTACCCATAATATACACAATACACCCTACAACAATCCAGAAATCATAAGATTGGTAGATAGCCAGAATAACGGGTGAATTCACCTGCTCGGTAAAGAAGGCGATCGAATAGACAACTATGATGACGGCTGTAGACAAAGTTGCCCAAAAATCAAAATGCAAGCGCTGTGAAAAAAAAAGGACCAAGTCCAGTATTAAATTCACCGAAGAGACTATGACAATGAAACGTTTAAATTTGACGCTCTGTATGAAAAAAAAATAGAAGGTCGAGAATAAAGCAAACTCAATTATTTCAAAAATGCTGATAATTTGTAATTGATAATTTTTGAAAGTGCCCATTAAGATAATGGAAACACCTGATGCTAAGACATAAAAAAAAACCACTCTTAACCCCGCTATTTTGTTAATCCTTTTGAAAAATACAAAATACAGAATTAAGGGTGTCAGCTGTATTAAAAAACCTATTATAGCGAATAATGCCAATTTTACTAAGTATTATTCAAATATAGAACATTCAAAATTGCTTTTGGTATTATTCTTAGCTGAGCTAAAGCAAAGATTTGAGATAAGGCAGAACGCTAAGGCTTTCAGGAAAAAGGCCACAGCCACCATGGTAAAAATATGGAAAATACACTCATAACGGTACGTTTACGGTAGATGAAAATAAGATTTTGAAACCAGCTTCTCCATCTCAAAATAAATCCTAGAATAAACCTAAGATGTAGAAGATGAACTAAATCAATACTTCTGTTAAAATAATTCAAATATTATATAATTGCAAATATTTCCGGCCTTTTTTGTAATTACCAATAAAGATTTCTTCAGTAGGGTTCTAAAATTCTAAACGGGAATTATCGCTGATCCCAGGGTCAACCAAAACAGGCAAGCCTATCTTCCCCCTTGTAGGGTAATCTTGGCCTAGGTCACTAGATTTACTGCAGGCGTAGTTTTACGTGAGTTATCCAGGTGCGCGGCTCCCTCTTGAATATCCGCTGATAAGTGTTGCCGGGCCGCTTCCTGTGAAGGAGTGGAAAAGTGCCTTCAGGACCTTTTTTTCTATTGAACTGCACCGGCTTAAAATTGGATCTTGCGACCAGATCACCGCTAGCTAGTGAAAAATAATGAAACTAAATTCGCTGACGAGTAAACGCAAGTACTGCAATAGTGCCAAAGAAAGGCGCTGGTAACACTTTTGAAGTGCGTGGTTCCAAAAAGCGATTTGGGCTGATCAAATTCTGAAACGATTTTCGACCATGGTCGGGTCATCTAAATCTTGCGTAGCTAAATTTCGATTATCGTTTCTTGCAATAATGAACGCAATGGAAAAACACACATTTTTCACAATCTCAAAAGCAACATTAATTATCCATAATGAGCTATTTTGCCTATCCTTTACATCGGAAGTATATAGGAAAAGAAATAAAGTCCCCGAAAGATAGATTATGCATCCCACAACAATCCAGAATATGTAGGATTGATATATTATTAAAGCTTGGGGCGAATCGACCTGTTCATAAAAAAAGAAAATCGAATAAATAACTATTAATATTGCCGTGATCAGCGCTGCCCAAAAGTCAAAATTTACCTTTTGCGAATAAAAAAGGAAGAGCGCCAGGCATAGATTAAGCGCGGAGACTACTACTATTAAGGCTTTAAATTTTTTATTTTGTATGACCAGATAGAAGAAAGCAGAAAAGAAGGCATACTCACAAATGGCAAAAGCGCTAATAATTGAGGAAGCGTGACTTTTAAAGACACCGAGCAAAAAATCCGAAATCAAAGATATCAACACGTATAAAAAAATCACCCTCAGTTCTATTATTTTGTTGATCCTTTTATAGAAAACAATAAATAAAACTAAGGGTGATAATTGTGCCAGTAGGAATATAATGGATAATACTATCAACGCATGTTAAATATTAATTCAAATATATAACATTCGTTATTTTATCTGTATTATTTATCTCCATTAAATTTAGAACGGCCACCAAGGATAAAATGCAGAAGTCCCGTTTACGTCTCTAGTATTGCGTTTGGTTGTCATAACAGTAAGTTTTTAATGTGGTCTAAAAATGTGGTTTGATTGTCTAAATAACCCCCAAAAAAAATTACTGCCAATTGCGACAAATGGAGATAAAATAAATTAAATTGTTCAAAACGTTCAGGATTAGTATATTTATCAGATGTTTTACGAAGGTAGTGGTGAAAACTTCTAGTAAAAGTTCGTGGCGTAGATCGTATTTTTACTAGAAGGCACAAAGTAAAAGCCTTGTGGGAATTACGAGATGGAGACTTTTCCACAATATTTTCGATTTTGTGGATAATCAAGGATCATTAAGGGAGGCGGATTTTAACAACGGGGCAGTTTTCTTAGGAGAAAAGTTATCTTAAATCAATCTGTAGGTTTTCGGTAATTGCAATTAATCAATAAGTTATTCCGTTATTGCATTTTAATTAAAAAAGAGAAGAAGTTGATTGATATTGGATCTTCAGTTTGTTTTTCACGGACATTGAAATTATTTACTGGACGGTAAATGGGACATTGGATGGTTTACAAGATATGAATCCGCATCAATCAACTTCTGGAACAAAAATAAATGATAGGCTATTGCCTGGCAAGAGCAGAATCGCCCTATTTACTTTATTCGGTAATTACATTTATATTCGTATAAATGCTTAAAAAACAGTAGGGTATTTTCGGTGCAAATTTGAAATTTTACTTTTTTCTGATGTGAATACACATTTGTTCTTACTGGCCAGCTGATATTTCTGAATTGTCTTTTATAATATATAATATAGGATTGAAGTTTTTTGATTCTAAAATTAACCCAATCGCGTCATTTATCTAACAAACCTGCCCTGTATGAGCGCTGAATTAGTAATCAAAGTGTCTATTGCGGATGATCACAAAATTTTTCGCGATGGCATTAAAATGGCTCTGAAAAATAAGGAGTATCTGAAAATTCTTTGGGAAGCAGAAGACGGTAAAGACCTAATGCACAAGATGAGGCTAAAACAGCCTGATATTCTTTTGATGGATATCAGGATGCCCGAGGTCGATGGGATTAATGCGATCGGCATGCTGCGCAAAGAATATGAAGAAGTGAAGATCATTGTGCTGACTATGTACGATGACCAGGAAATGATCTCAAAGATGATGGAGATGGGTGCAAACGCTTACCTCACCAAAACTACAGATCCCGAGGAAATCTACCAGGCCATTCTGACCTGTATGAACGATGATTTTTATTTTAATGATCTGGTCAATAAAGCTGTGCTCTCTAAACTGCAAACAAAAAGACAGGTTCGCCAATTTTACCCGAATCCGGTAAAATTTTCAGAAAAAGAAATACGTATCCTAAAACTGCTGGCTGAAGACAAGACCACGGAAGAAATCTCTAAACAGGTTTTCCTCAGCCCACGCACCATTGAAACCATTCGCCAGAACATGAAAACAAAAGTTGGGGCTAAGACTATTGCCGGGCTCATCATGTATGGTATGCGGAACAAATTGATTGATTAAATCAATACCTGCCAGACTAAACCCAATTTTTATCACCTTACCTGTAAGCCCAGCGCAATTTTTACCTTTTGTCTGGCGTCGGGAATCCCTCAATTCAAAAGGCGCGGCTCAGGGGACCAGCTTTGCTTCATTTACCAGGCGGTTTGCTTATACTTCGGTTTTTGTAATTTCCACTCTTAAACCTCGAGGAGGGCCTGGTCGCTGGGAACGTTGCCCTTCACAAACGGGGCATTTCGGGTCCTAATAAAAAAAAGCGCAACCTTCCGGCAGCGCCTTTTTTGTTGTATCTTGTTTTCATGCAGAGGAATATCTTATCAAAAGGGTAACAAAACTATAGTCATGTGGAACGGTAAAAACAGGCCGGGTAATCAAAAAGCCGGACCAAGTTGTTTTGCGTAAGGTTGAATTTGTAGTATGAGGGGGGACGGTAAGTAAAAAAGAAGTTGATCGACATTGGATTTTACCTGGATTTCAGTGGATATTGGAAACTCTTTCTGGACGGTTATCTTAGGACATTGGATGGTTGAGGTATTTCTCCCCGTCAATCAACTTCTAGAACAAAAATAAGTTTGTATGGCTGGGTTGCAAAGAGCATAACTGCCCAATTTTAATTATTCAGTTTTTACGTTGTAGGTAGTAAATCGGCCATACCTGGGAGCGAAAAAACGCTTTGCGTCAATAGTAGATTTACTAATGCCAATGGGTGAATCGTATATACCGAGGATTTATATATTCGTAAATACACTATGGTAACTTATGCAATTTTTCCGTCTATTTGCAGTTATATAGTAGTTGATATAAAAAACCCAACATAAATCGTATGAAAAGACCAGAGGCGGGACATGCCATTAAAGTCGCAATTGCAGACGACCACACACTGTTCAGGGCAGGTGTGAAGACAGCACTTTCTGTTAAAAAGGATGTGGAACTGATCGCGGAAGCGGATAATGGCATGCAGTTGCTGAATCTCCTTAAGCATGTTGAGCCGGACGTAATATTGCTTGACATCCAGATGCCGATCATGGATGGCATCCAGACCTTGCCAGAAATCAGGAAACTGTATCCGCATGTGAAAGTGATCATTCTTTCCATGCACAATGACCATTCCATGATATCCAAGTTGATGGAGATTGGCGCTAATTCCTACCTCACTAAAAATTCCGATTCTGAAACTATATACCAAGCGATCAAAACCTGTTATGAACAGGAGTTTTTCTTCAACGAGCTAACAAATAAAGCTCTTTTGAGTGGACTGCGTACAAAACGCAATGATGGCAGCAGTTTTCAGGATGCCATGCTCACCGAAAAGGAGCTTACAGTTTTAAAATTGATGTGTGAAGAAAGGACCACAAAAGAGATAGCGGACATCGTGGAGATAAGCCCCAGAACTGTGGAAGCAATACGAGACAAGCTCAAAACAAAGACAGGATCTAAGTCCATGGCTGGCCTGGTAATGTATGCAATAAAAAATAAAATAATCCAGCAACAATGACCATTCCATGATATCCAAGTTGATGGAGATTGG
>DATMMJ010000414.1:0-5669 GCA_035569795.1 Puia sp.
AACTCTCCGCTGCCCAATTGATTTGCGCGAAACTGTAAATTACAAATCCTAAGATCAGTAATATAAAAAAACCGCCAATCCCCCAAACGATTTTTTTGTTTATGTAAGAACGTGTTGCAGGTGCAACTTGATGTTTTGCAATTTCTTCCATTACGTTTTTGGTAAAGCGCATGGAAGGCTCTTCGAGCTCTGTACTTTGCATCAGTTGGTGCACTTCCAGTAGTTCGTAGTATTTGTGTTTCCATTCCAGGTTACTTTGCATCAATTGTTCGATGGCAGATTTTTCATCTCCATTGCTCAACCCATCAATATAATCCCACAACCGCTCCTCCATATTTAATTGTGTATCCATAAAATATTTTTTTCTCCTTTTATCAATGTTAGAATAAAGTTCCTGCGAATTGTTTATATCTACTCTTAATTTATTAATCACCTTGTAATTCCCGTACCTCATGGCTGAAATATTTTTCCATTTTTTCTCTTAAACGCTGCCTTGCGCGGTGAAGTTTTACTTTTACAGTATTTGGCTCAAGCCCCAGAATAATCCCCATCTCCTCCAGTGACTGTTCGCCCTTGTAAAACAATGTTACGATCTGTGCATCATCGGGGCTTAGCATTTGTATGGCTTTATTCACCATCGCATGTCGTGATTTTTGCTCTATCAGGTTGGCTTTGAAACTCGATTCCTGATTTTCAACCTGTAAAAGGGTTTTTTCATTGTCCATTGATATCGTATCCAACTTTTTCTTTCTTAAAAAAGTGATGCAACTTGTCCGGACAATCGTGTAAAGCCAAGTGCTGAATTTTGAATCGCCGCGAAAATCCGCCAGCGATCGGTAGGCTTTCACAAAAATATCCTGCGACACTTCTTCTGCATCTTCACGGCTTTCTATCATGCGTAAAACCAGTGTGAACACATAGCTTTGATATCGTTCAACCAATTGCGCAAAGACCCTTTGCTCTCCTTTCAGCACGCTGCTGATGATTTCTGTATCTGTCAGTCCGGTATGCATGACGGTAGTTAGACTATCAGTTGTCTTAAGAGGTTACAAGTTAAGCCGGTTTTCTGCTTATTTACTAATAAACTAACCCCGAAAGCAGGCAATACACCAAAGACCCGAAGAAAACAAGGCGCCCTGCTTTGGCGCCTTCTTTGCTTCGCGGTATTTCTAAATCATCAGATTGATAAAGTGCTTAAAAAATGTTTAACTTTAAGAAATTCTATTAAAATGAACAACCGCGACAAAAGCATTATCTATTTCATTTTGGGCCTTTACACGCTCATGGTTAGCTGGTATTACAACCATTCTATTGTGTGGCTGGTCATTCACTATATTTTTTGGCCCGTGTATTTATTGTACGAACTACTTGTTGGTCATCTCTCCCATGGGTTGTGGAAGTCAATCCCCGAATCTTATTTCAAATAACTCGGAATCTCCGGATTGATTTGGTTAACAGGAAGGTGGCGAATGTAATAACCGCGGAGTGTAACTTACTCCGCGGTTAGCAACATGTTTGTTCCATTGCGTGCATAGCGATGATAATGATTGGGGAGACATTTCTTGGTACTAGTCCAGGTTAGAATTTTTCTGGATAACGGGCGTTATATCCATTATTTCATTTTCGGAACTTCTCTAGGAGGAACTGGCCGTGGAACTTTATTACGAATAGGGTTATATTTGCCTATGCATAGACAAATAATATGCGTTACAGCTAAATATCCAATCATTATTGGCTGTAAGAAGCTTCCGAGCCCCCGCTTTTAGCCAATTATAACTGCGAGACTTTTCAATGTGATTAAACGGTAACTTCGAAAAAGGTACGTATTATATACTAATACTGAAGAGCCTTAAGCAGTTTTTCTGCAGCGTGCGTGTAAATTCATTGAGCCGCCAGACTCCATTGATTTATACCTTGGTAAGTCAGTAATCAATGACTGGTATTTCTTTGCTTCTGATTTTATATAAAAAAAGGAACAGTTGAAACCGTTCCTTTTCAATAAATAAGTTTGTGAAGAATCAAGACTGCTTGATCAATTCAATTGCGCAGTGTATCCTAACCTCATCGCTCACCACAACACTCCCTGCTTCAGTTACTGCATGCCATTGCAAGCCAAATTCTTTGCGGTTCACTTTGCCATGAATCTCGAAACCCGCGCGAGTATTGCCCCATGGGTCTTTCGCTATGCCCCCGAATTCAACATCCAATTTGACGTTTTTTGTAATGTCTCTGATGGTCAGGTCGCCGTACAATTCATAGCTGCCATCATTGTCCACATTCTCATATTTAGTAGCAACAAATTTAATTTTTGGGAATTTAAGCGCATCAAAAAAATCAGGTGCCTTCAGATGAACATCTCGCTGTTCATTGCCCGTGGTAACGGAATCTACATCTCCGGTAAAAGAAATTTTAGCCGTTAAAAAATCTTCGTCTTCAGTTTCTGCGCTCACATCAAAGGTGGCGAACTGACCAGTAATATTGCTTATCATCAGGTGTCTTATTTTGAATTGGATTTCTGAATGTGTGGGGTCCAGGGCCCATTTTACTTTTGCCATAACAGTTGATTTTAATGTTTAAACATCAAAAATAAAGCAAATCCTAATTGTTTCCAAATAATTTTATCTCAAAGGCTTTCATAAAAGTAACCATAACAGTTCCTTGTATTATTTTAATTTAAATAATCGCGGGAATATTGATCTTCACAATACATGCTTTGGTAGAATTAAGTTCTAGGTACTTTAGACTCTTAACTGCGAGCACTTCACCACATTCTAGTACACTATACTAATAGCCATACGCGCGTCCTTGATAACTTTCGCGTGGTTGAACCATTTCATTATTGTCCAAGCTTTTTTTCTTTTGATGCAAAAAATGCCTGATGCAGGGAAAAACTTTAAAGCTCATTTTGTATTGGGCATGCTTTATAGATTTCATGCACGCACGATTTCAAGGCAGCACCTTTGGTGGATTGCAGCCTGTTAAACTGAACCATAATAGACCGTTTTAAAAAGTCTTACCTCTTCAATAGTTTCAGGCAAACTGGATTTGGTACAAGTATTTGCTTACCGGTATCTTTTAACAAACCGGTCTGTTGGTCTATCCTGAAAACTACTATATTATCGGTATCCCTGTTTGCCACCAGTAAGAAGCGGCCACCGGGGTCAATAATGAAATTACGGGGATGCTTGCCTAAGACTGGCTGAAACCCTTTTAACCGCAGTTTTCCGGTGGTCTCATCTATAGAATAAATCGCTATAGTATTGGCATCACCGCGGTTTGATGCGTACAGGAATTTCCCATTGGGTGTGATGTGAATATCGGCGCTTCCTTTTACTCCTTTATAATCTTCAGGATGCGTGCTGATATGCTGAAATGGTCTTAGTGTCCCATTCGTGAAGTGAAAGGCATCAACAGTGCCGGTCAATTCTTCTACTAAATAGACATTTGATTTTTGCGGATGAAAAGCAATATGCCTTGGGCCAGCGCCAGGCTCTACAGATATTCCTGAATCTTTTGTAGCCGAAAGGGGCTGCTTTAATCCCGAATTAAAACGATAGATCATTTCTTTATCTGCACCAAGGTCAGCACATAGGAGGTAATGCTCATCAGGAGAAAAAATGGCGGAGTGGGCATGTGCTTTTTCCTGCCTTGCACTATCAGGCCCCCTCCCTGCAAACTGGATTATCTCAGCAGCAGGCGCAATTGTTCCATCTACATTAACTGGCAAGGCGGAAATGACCCCGCTGCTGTAGTTAGCTACCATTAGCCATTTGCTGTCTCTGCTTTCTGAAACGTAGCACGGATCGGTACCACCTGTCAGCTGTTTATTTAGAAAAGAAAGCTTGCCGGATTGTTTGTCAAACAGGTATGCGCTTACTTCGCCTTCCTGATTGTTGCCATTTTCATTTACTGCATAGATATATCTGCCAATCGGCGAAATAGCCAGATAGGACGGGTTTTTTGACGCAATGGAATCTACCGGTCGCGCATCTCCGTTTGCATCATTAAAGCGATACACATAAATGCCCTGGCTAGTGCCGCTGGTGTAGGTTCCAATGAAAAGATAATATTCTTGAGAAAAGCTTTGCTTTGAAACGAGTGCAAACAATAACAGAACAGTGAGCCTCATAAATAAAATTAAACGGTTAAGAATGGATGCAATTTACAGATTGTGGGATATTTTACTGCATTGCGAAATGGGGGTATAATTTAACGGGACCTATAATCTTTAGATTCATGCTAAATATTGTAAATAAGGACATCTTTTGTTAAACAAATCAACTATGGAACTCAGAGCCCATTTCAATAAACATGGAATTGAATCAAGAATTTACAAATACGCATTGATTTGTCTCAAAATTGCTTAGTTCATCTGTGGTTAAGGAAAATCGGGTTTGTTCCTGTTGGCACTAGTTGGGACTTTGAAAATGGAGAAATTTGGGAATGGGAATTTGAAGGGTACAAATAAAAAAGGCTACGCGCCTTGCGTAGCCTTTCAGCAGTATTATTATTGCGATATTAAGATTTAGTCACAACTACATCTTCAGTAACTTTTCTCTCGATAGAGAAGCTACGTTGAACTAGCCTTTTGCCTACGCTTACGGCAAAAGTTGGATGAATGCTTTCGGCATTGTCCTCATTTTTTAAGATAGAAACAGTCTTAGCAAAATGAACGTCTTTGAATTCTTTGCTATACACCACGTCGCCTTCGTCATTCTTGATTACAAGAGTGAATTTTTGACCTGTGGTGTTATCGAATTCAACCCTGAACTGGAATTGATCGTTGTCAGAGCCAAGATATTTGATATCTATTTGAGATTCAGAAATGCTTGCTGTTTTTGTGTGATTTGATCTAATAGGGTTCGCGAAGCTGCCTATTGGGCTGCTTGCAAATAATACTGCTGCTGCTGCTGAAATTGCAATTGTTTTTAAAACTGAATTGCTGTTTGTTGAAGGTTTCATGAGTGTTGCATTTTAAAGTTAAGAAAAAATTATCAATTTACTTTATTCTGGCAGGCAACTGTTGGAGGCGAGCAATGTGCGGAAAGCAATCTAGGAACTGAAAATTTTGATTTTTATTGTTTGTTCTTTCGATGATGTAAAAGTAGTACCTGCAAAGTTGCTGCGCAAACCATGTTTCAAATGATTCCATGATGTCAAACTTGCAATGCATAGCCGTGAAACCCTTTGCAGAAGGGCATTTTAACATTTTATGCGCATGATAGCCAAGTGTTTTTTGCACTTGGCCGCAGCCTATAGATAAGGCATAAAAACTATGTTAATCAGTGATATTTTGCAATTTTCTTCTCCGATAAAGAAAAAAATAAATTGATGCTTCATTTCTACAAGAAGAAAAACCTACAGCAGCACTCCTTTCATAAATACAAATGCAACGGAGAAATAAATCACAAGCCCCGTAACATCAACCAGCGTAGCTACAAAGGGTGCGGAAGAAACCGCGGGGTCAGCGCCTAATCTTTTTAAAACAATCGGAAGCATTGAGCCGCTTAATGTTCCCCATAAGACTACGCCTATAAGGGAGAAGCCAACGGTGAGCGCTATAAGCATCCAATGGGGCCCATATAAATCGCCAATGATATGATGCTGCATAAGGACATGCCATAATGCGATGCGAATAAAACCAATGAGGCCTAATATGCCCCCTAACG
>DATMMJ010000415.1:0-2704 GCA_035569795.1 Puia sp.
ACTGTTGGCCACGCATTGCGGAAGCGGTTTTACGTGTGGCGCCCAAGTGAGAACGATTTTCGGCCTTCGGTTCCCGGTGGCAGGCCGACCGGTGACCTCTTGGCGCCCACTGCTCAATTCTTCCGTGATTGTGACAATATCAGTTAGCGATTGCAGCGGATGCAGCGTAGCGCTTTCTAAACTGACTACCGGGATCGCTGCATATTTTATAAATTGTTTTATGTATAGTTCGCTGTAATCATCTTCTTTATTGAGGAGTGCGGGGAACGTTCGGATGCACAGTATGTCAAAATACTTACCCATTATAGGCGCTGCATCTTTTACGTGTTCTACCGTGTTCCCGCTCATGATAGCCTCTTCTTCAAATTCAAGCGCCCATCCATCCTTATCGACATTGAACACGATTGGCTCCAGCCCGAGGTTTTGGGAAGCTACCTGAGTACTCAGCCTTGTGCGCATGCTCGGGTTCAAAAACAGTAGACCAATCCGTTTGTTTGCTCCAAGCTGGCTATCTACAAAAGGGTTTGCTTTGTACATCAATGCTTGTTTTATCAAGCGATCCATGTCACTGACGTCATGCACAGAAATAAAATTCCTCAATGTGTTGAGTTTTATTTTTCTTAAACTATCCGGTCTCTCAGGCAAGGTTCCTTCAACTATTTTCCGGGTCGTGTTCGCCAGGATTCAACGCTCATGCCAACTGTGTGTTTTTTTTGAGCATCAATTCAATTTCTTCTTTTACAGCATCCAGAAATTCATCTGCATCTTTTGTACGAAGCGCGAGCGATGGCAATAATCTGATCACAGATGGTTTTGCCTCACCGGTAAAAATATGCTGGTTGAATAATAAATTTTTACGCAGGTCTTTCAATTCTTCTGGCACATCAAAGCCAATCATGAGTCCTTTGCCACGCACATTTTGCAATGGGGAAATTTTCTTCAATTCTGAAAGTAAGTAATTGCCTATGCGTTCCGCGTTCTCCATTAAGCGCTCAGCCTCCATAACCTCAAGCACTGCAAGCCCGGCTGCACACGCAAGATGGTTGCCTCCAAAGGTGGTGCCGAGCATAAAAAGCCTTGGCTGAATATGCGGTGCAATGATAATTCCTCCAACCGGAAATCCATTGCCCATTCCCTTTGCCATGGTATAAATATCGGCATCCACGTTAGCATAATCGTGAGAGAAAAATTTCCCGCTGCGCCCATAACCACATTGAACACTATCTGCAATGAAAACGGCATTATGCAGGCTGCACAATTTTCTTATTAGCTGTAGAAAGGAAACCGATGCTTCATTGATGCCACCAACCCCTTGTATACCTTCGATGATTACGGAAGAAATTTCATTGCCATGTTCACTGAAACATTGCTCCAGCGTGGATTCGTCGTTAAACGGAAGGAAAATAATATTATCTGTTTGATTTACCGGAGCAATAATATTGGGGTTGTCAGTTGCAGCAACAGCAAGCGATGTTCTACCGTGAAACGATTTTGAAAAAGCAATAATTTTTTTCCTGTTGTTATGAAATGAGGCAAGTTTCAGTGCGTTTTCATTTGCCTCAGCCCCGGAATTGCACAAGAACAGTTGGTATTCCGGTTTGCCTGAAATTTTTCCCAATTTTTCAGCAAGCTCTTCCTGCAACGGAATTCTTACGGAATTAGAGTAAAAACCAATCTTGCTTAATTGCTCAGTGATTCGCTTCACGTAGTGCGGGTGTGTATGCCCTATCGAAATCACGGCATGGCCGCCATACATATCTAAATATTGTTGCCCCTCAATATCCCACACATAAGAGCCTTTTGCTTTGGTGATCGTGATATTGTTTAAAGGGTAAACGTTGAATAAGTTCATTATATTTTTTTAAAAATTTGATGCTTTTAGTTTAAGACCCGTTGACTCTTCAATCCCAAATATAAGGTTCATATTCTGCAAAGCTTGCCCAACAGCGCCTTTCAGCAAATTATCAATTGCAGAATGGATTGCTAAATTGTTATCAACCATTTCCAATTGGATTATACATTTATTCGTGTTGACTACCTGTTTTAAAGAAATTGCACTTGTGCTTACGGTCGTGAAGGGATGTGATGAATAAAATGCTTCATACATTTCAATTAGTTTTTCCAGCTTCCAGTCGCAACTCATTTGGGAACTTACAAAGATGCCTCGCGTGAAATCACCCCGCCATGGGACAAAGTGGATATGCTGTTTGGTTAGCTGGCTGGCCGGCGCAAGCTGCTTGAATGTCTGCGCGATCTCTTTAGCATGTGGATGCCCCAATGTTTTATATGCCTGTATATTATTTGCACGCCATGAAAAATGAGAGGTTTCTGATAAACCTTGCCCAGCGCCCGTTGAGCCTGTGATGCCGGTTGTATATACCTCGGCCAATAGACCTGCTTTTGCCATGGGTAGTAAACCCAGTTGGATTGCCGTGGCAAAACAACCAGGGTTGGCAATATTCTTGGCTGTTTGTATTTGTTCCTTGTTCAATTCAGGAAGGCCGTAAATAAAGCTGCGGTTGCCAAGCCGTGCACTTTCAGCCAAACGAAAATCCTGTGATAAATCAATGATCCTGATTTTTTCATCGATGGAATTTTCGACTAAAAATTTTTTCGCTTCGCTATGGCCCACGCATAAAAACAGCACGTCAATATTGCTGGTGAGCTCAGCAACAAATTTCAAGTCTGTTTCGCCGATGAGATC
>DATMMJ010000416.1:0-3929 GCA_035569795.1 Puia sp.
CAGCAATCCAGGGCGTTGATATTGGCGTCGCTGCTGATGGTAGATGCGGTGGTTATTTTTGAAGAAGATACGCCGCTGAACCTCGTCAACGCGATTTTACCTGATGTTTTAGTGAAAGGTGGAGATTATAGCATGGATGAAATTGTGGGTGCAAAAGAAGTCATAGCAAATGGAGGCAGGGTGGTTATTAATCCGATTGTACCCGGGTTTTCAACAAGTGGGTTAATAGAGAAAATACTTAAACTCTAATGAACCCCCGCATCAAAATCTGTTGCATCAGTACTCCGGGAGAGGCTCACACCGCAATTGAATTTGGTGCTTCGGCGATTGGACTTGTGGGCAGCATGCCCAGTGGGCCTGGGGTAATATCAAATCAATTGATTTGTGAGATCGCAAAATCTGTCCCGCCCCCCATCGCAACATTTTTGTTATCGAGTGAAACAGCAGTGGATGGTATTATCACCCATTATAGAAAAACATATACCTCGACGATTCAGCTTGTCGATGAGTTGAAACGCGGCAATTACAAACAAATCAGGCTCGCTTTGCCGGCAGTTAAACTTGTTCAGGTAATTCATGTGATCGATGAAAAATCAATTGATGAGGCCATTGCGATTTCTGTTCAAGTGGACGCATTGCTCTTAGACAGCGGGAACCCAAATCTCGAGGTAAAACAGCTTGGCGGAACCGGACGTATTCATAACTGGTCATTAAGCCGTAAAATTGTTGAACAATCAAAAGTGCCTGTTTTTCTTGCTGGGGGATTAAGTGCAGCCAATGTCCAAGAGGCGATTGAAAAAGTGCAACCGTATGGATTGGATTTATGCAGCGGCGTGCGTACAGCCAACAAATTAGATCCGTTTAAATTAGAAGCATTTTTTAAAGCGGCAGGGGGGTAATATTAATGCAATTACCCTAATTTCGCTTTTTAATGCAACTAAGCACAAAACATCTTCTTGGCATTAAAAGCCTCTCGACTGCCGACATCCAGCTTATACTAGACACTGCCACTGAGTTCAAAGCGGTATTGCAAAGACCAATCAAGAAAGTGCCAACCTTGCGTGATGTTACGATCGTGAATCTTTTTTTTGAGAATTCAACCCGCACGAGAATATCTTTTGAGCTTGCTGAAAAAAGATTATCCGCTGATACCATCAACTTTACTGCTTCTGCTTCATCCGTTTCAAAAGGCGAATCATTATTAGACACAGTGAATAATATTTTATCCATGAAAGTGGATATGGTCGTTATGCGCCACAGTGCAAGCGGTGCGCCCCATTTTCTCGCACAACATATCCCTGCTTCGATTGTGAACGCAGGCGATGGCATTAATGAACATCCAACGCAGGCTTTGTTAGACGCATTTTCAATTCGTGAAAAATTGGGCTCGCTATCGGGAAAAAAAGTTGCGATCATTGGAGATATTATGCATTCAAGAGTTGCGCTGAGCAATATTTATTTACTTAAAAAGATGGGGGCCGAAGTAATGGTGGCTGGCCCCCCAACGTTAATACCAGTATACATCCAAGCAGCTTTTGACGTACAGGTTGAATACAATTTGAAAAAGGCTTTGGAATGGTGCGATGTGGCCAATGTCTTGCGTATCCAGTTAGAAAGACAGAACCAGGTTCTTTTTTCGTCTTTGCGGGAATATAGTCAGGCTTACGGGGTTAATAAAAACCTGCTTGATGGCTTGAGCAAAGAAATTGTGATCATGCACCCAGGTCCCATTAACCGTGGAGTGGAACTCAGCAGCGATGCGGCTGACAGCAAGCAGTCCATTATTTTGCAGCAGGTAGAAAATGGTGTAGCTATTCGTATGGCGGTACTTTATCTGTTGGCAGGAGGCAAAGCGGATCATAATTAATTGCCCCAATCCCGATTTGGACGGTGTCTTCGGACGTAAAGGACCGAACAATATATTTGACCCGCTCCAAATTATTATTGAGCTTTATTATTTCAAAATAAAATCCACCAGTAGTTTTTTAGACGGCCATGTAGGGGAGGGATCATTGAAACATTGCTCATATTACATGGTAAGGCATTTAAAACCGCTGTACGCAATTTAAAACAGTGAAAATTTTATGCGAATAAGTTTATTCCCCGGAACATTTGACCCAATCACCATCGGACATCTGGATATCATCCATCGGTCCCTGCGCCTGTTCGATAAATTGTATATTGGTATTGGCCGCAATGCGAACAAGACTGCCATGTTCTCTGAAGAACAGAGATTAACCTGGATAAAAGAAATTTATAAAGGCAATGCAAAAATAGATGCTGTGATATATGATGGGCTTACCATCGATTGCTGTAAGCAAGTAGGCGCGAATTTTATTTTGCGCGGTATCCGCTACGTAAACGATTTTGAGTATGAGAAAGCGATTGCAGATATGAACCGGAGCCTTAACAATAATATAGAAACCATTTTCCTGACCTGCCTTCCGCAATATACTTCTGTTGCCTCCACGCTTGTTCGTGATGTGCTTCGAAACGGGGGCGATGTGGAGCAGTTTCTGCCCGAAATCGTAGCAAAATCATTAAGGATAAAATCATAATTTATGTCAATCTGGTTTAATAAAAGCTTGTCCATTGAACAGGTGAAACCCATCAGCAAAGGCACAATGGCTGAGCATATTGGCATTGAGCTTACCGAGATGGGCGAGAACTATATCAAAGGCCGGATGCCCGTAGACCACCGCACCCAGCAGCCTTATGGTTTATTACATGGCGGGGCTTCTACGACATTTGCTGAGACATTAGGCAGCATTGCATCTGCATTTGTTATTGATTATTCGAACTTTATTTGCGTGGGGTTGGAAATCAACGCCAACCATATTCGTGGTGTTCGCCAAGGATTTGTTTATGGCACGGCATCAGCGTTGCATATTGGTAGCACAACGCACGTTTGGGATATCAAGATTTACGATGAACAGGAAAAATTAATTTGCGTAAGCAGATTAACGGTTGCTATTCTAAAGAGAAAAGAAACGACCTGAGGTGCCAGGGGAAAACCATTTGCCCAGCTTTTGACTTGATTACCCAAGTTTTGGCCATTTATGATTCACCACGACCATATTTCTCAATAACCTCTTTAACAGAAGGGTACGAGTTGCTCAAGACATCGCTCAGAGATTTTTTTTTCACCCATTTTGCTTCATGGATATCTTCTGATGTTTGCGGGATCAATTTTTGATAGCCTTTTACAATCATTTCATACCAATAGGTCTCTTTTAAAATATGTTTACCATTCTCATCGTAGGTATGGTAGGTGGTGATCAGATTTTTTTGAAGCGAAATATTTTCAAGACCAGTTTCTTCTTTTACTTCCCGGATGGCGCATTGCTCAATCGTCTCTCCTTTATCTAATTTTCCTTTGGGCAAGTCCCACTTGCCGCGCCTGAAAATAAAAAGCAATTCTTTGTTTTCATTTAGTACCAATCCTCCGGCTGCTTTTATCATGTCAAATTTCTTCCAGACCGCTTTTTTTAACTGATCAAAATCCTTGTGAAAAATAATCCCTGCGTGCACTTTTTTCTGGTGCATTTCATGAATGATTGAATTTACAGCAGGTGTTGAGAACTCATCTATAAACACGGCGTCATCATGGTGTGCATAGCCATTTATTTCTTTGTTCATCTCATCGCATAAGAAAAGCGGCTTATCGTTAAAGTAAATTTTGATGTACATGCGTTTAGGATTTAAGGCACAAGGATCAAGATACAGCAATATTGCTGCAAGGTACAAGAGGAAAACAGGAATTGAAAACCTTGTGGCCTGAACTTTTTATATGGATTGCGCTGGTTTGATTCTTGTTTCTTTTATTACTTTCGCAGCATGACGAACGAAAAAGCCGTAGCGGAAAAACTTTTGCAGATAGGCGCTATCCTCTTAAATGCGCACGAGCCCTTCAATTGGGCTTCCGGATG
>DATMMJ010000417.1:0-10326 GCA_035569795.1 Puia sp.
CACTGCTGCACCGTGAACAAAATGATATTTTGCTGCAGGATGTAACTGAGCTTTCACAAGTGTGGATGAGCCATGCAGATACCATTCTACAGTTACCTGGGGGTTTTGACGTACTCGCTACTACCGAGAACATACCTTACGCCGCATTCAAAAAAAGTGAATCTCCCTACCCGTTATATTGTTTGCAGTTCCATCCCGAAGTGTACCATTCCATTGAAGGAAAAAAAATATTGCATAACTTTTTGGTGAAGGTTTGTCATTGCACGCAAGACTGGACGGCGGCCCATTTCATCACCGACACCGTTGATCGCCTAAAAAAACAAATCGGCAAACGCAAAGTGGTGATGGCTTTGAGCGGCGGGGTCGATTCAACGGTTGCTGCCACATTAATACACAGAGCTATTGGCAAAGAACTTTTCGGCATTTTTGTTGATAACGGTGTTCTCCGTAAGAACGAATTTGAAGAAGTACTGGCGACCTATGAAAGGATAGGCCTGAATGTTACAGGTGTTGACGCAAAAAAAGTATTCTACAAAAAATTAAAACATAAGACTGATCCTGAACAAAAGCGAAAAGCTATTGGCAAACAATTCATTAAAATTTTTCAGCGGGAAGCGCTGCGCATTGAAGGGGTAGAGTTGCTGGGGCAGGGAACCATTTACCCCGATGTGATTGAGAGTATCTCCGTGCACGGACCCTCCGTAACGATAAAATCACACCATAATGTCGGAGGCCTTCCAAAAAGGATGCATCTGGATCTGGTCGAGCCGCTTCGTTTTCTGTTTAAAGATGAAGTGCGCCGGGTTGGCAAAGAACTCGGCTTACCTGAGGAAATGTTGCAACGCCATCCGTTTCCGGGACCCGGTCTGGCCATTCGTATTTTAGGAGAAGTGACTGAAGAAAAGGTACAATTGTTGCAGAAAGCAGATTATCTATACACAAAAGCATTGCGTGATCATCATTTATATTCCATCGTTTGGCAGGCGGGGGCCATTTTACTGCCGGTAAAAAGTGTAGGCGTAATGGGCGATGAAAGGACTTATGAATACACTGTCGCTTTGCGCGCAGTTACCTCTGTTGATGGTATGACTGCTGACTGGGCGCATTTGCCTCATGATTTTCTTGCCGATATTTCCAATGAGATCATCAATAATGTAAAAGGCATCAATCGCGTAGTATATGATATAAGCAGCAAACCGCCTGCTACCATTGAATGGGAATAATGAACGGCGAGCAGGCGAATTATGCATTTGGTGCAAGTGAAAATAAATCTTTTAACAGTGATACACATACGAATTTTACTTGGTTTCAAAATGAAAAGGCTGTTTCAAAGCATCCTCTTCATTGTCTTATCAGCGGCTTGGTTTTTTGCAGACGCCCAAAACGATTCTGCGCATCAAACACACCACATTGCTATTTTTGCTCCACTTTATTTGGATTCCGCATTTGATGCGACACTTAATTATCGCTTCGATAAAAATTTTCCTAAATTTCTAAACCCCGGGCTTGAGTTTTATGAAGGTGCACAACTCGCCATAGACTCTTTGCAAAAAGAAGGCGCCACGTTAGCTATAAGTTTATATGATACAAAATCTTCTACGAACACCATCGCACAAATATTGCAGAGCAACGATTTTCAGAATACCGAGCTCATTCTCGGTCATGTATCACCGTTAGAATTGCGGCAGCTTGCCAATGCCGCTTTGCGACAGAACATTCCTTTCATTAATGTGAATTTCCCGAACGATGGCAACATTACAAATAATCAAAGCCTCGTAATTCTCAACCCCACATTGAAAACACATTGCGCTGCGATCTATAAATTTTTGCAGAATAATTATGGCACGCTTCCAATCACTGTTTTCAGAAAAAAAGGAGCGACCGAGGATAAGCTGAAAAATTATTTTATTGATATTGAAAAAAACACAAGCGCAGTCCCTTTGAAATTAAAATATATCACCCTCGAAGATAATTTTGATTCAAAATTTTTAAAGCATTATCTCGACAGTAATTTTCATAATATTTTTGTCGTCGCAAGTCTTGATGAAGGGTTCGCGAAAAATTTTTGCTTCCAGCTATCTTCTTTGACAAAAATGTATCAAACCTCAGTGATAGGGATGCCGACCTGGGATAATATCAGTGATTTTTCACAACCTCTGTATAACGGGCTTGAGATTTTGTACAGTACGCCATTCTATATCAACCAGAACGATAGCCTGGTCAGCCGTATTCAACAATATTTCAAGACAAATTTTTACATGCGCGCCAGTGACATGGTGTTCCGTGGCTTTGAGATCACTTATCATTTTACAAAATTATTGCAGCTTTATAGCACCAACCTGAGCAGCAGCATCGGAGAAAAAAAATACGAAGTGTTTGATGCTTTTGATATTGAACCAGTTTTCCTCAACAAACAAAATATGGTTCTTGATTATTTCGAAAACAAGAAGCTCTACTTTATAAAAAAAGTAGATGGTAACATTTCCACAGTCTATTGAACAGTCCAAAACAAGCTCTTTTTTGATTTTCTTGTTTAGTTGGACTGCTTTGCCACAATGGCCAGGACCAGGGATACGAAGCCATAATGAGGCTAGTGCTACCACTTATATTCAAATGCATAGGATTTCCAGTCAATAGCATAAAACAGATGAAAATCCCGGTTTCATTGTTGGTTTGTTTCGTACTTTTATTTCTCTATGAAGAAACTCTTTGTTTTATTTTGTTTTTGTTTCATCTGCCTTGCCTTCAGTAAAACCATTCATTTTTTTTTACAAGATGAAGGCGTTTTTATCCCGTCGAGCCCTCAGCGCACGGGCGACAGTAGGCAGGGGTATACTTATCTCATAACCGGCGACTATTTGAAAAGCGGGCTGCCGTATAATTATTTCAAGCTCGCTTTTGGAAAGAATAACAGTAATTATTTGAAGCGTGACAGCCTCAATCTTGGAATCAGCTATGAATATACAGCAGTGAAAGCCCCGAACGGAGAGATTGTCGTTGCCCCTAATTGCCTGCAATGCCATGCACAGGTTTTCGAAAATAAATTGATCATCGGACTGGGCAATACAACAATTGATTTTACTGGCGGGGAAAAAATGAATCCCAGAAACGCATCTATCGCAGAAAATTTTCTTCTAAAGGCCGATCCGAAAAAATATGAAGCTGCCGAGCCTTTCCTGAAAGTGGTAAAAGCAATCAGCAGCCAGCTTCATACAAAAGTGAGGGGCGTGAATGCAGCCGACCGCCTTGCAGCCTTGCTGGTTGCACACCGCGACCCGCAAACCTTTCGCTGGAATGAAATCTCCGTGATGAACGTTCCAGATGAAGTGATACCTTCCGATGTCCCTGCATGGTGGTTGCTTAAAAAGAAACATGGCATGTTCTACAATGGCTTTGGAAGAGGCGATTTTGGAAAGTTCTTGATGGCATCCAACTTACTAACTGTAAATGATACCTCAGAATCACGGGAAGTAGATAGCCATTTCAATGATGTGCTTGCATACCTTAAATCTATCCAGCCGCCAAAATATCCCAATCCGGTTAATAAGCAACTTGCAAAAGCGGGCGGGGTCTTGTTTATAAAGAATTGCTCCAGGTGCCATGGTAATGGTGATGAATATCCAAATATATTGATACCCGAAGCCGTGATAAAGACGGATTCTTTCTTGTTCAAAAGCAATTATCAAAACCCGCAGTTCGTAGAATGGTTCAACAATAGTTGGTTTTCGCAGGGCGATTATCCTGCAAGGCTGGAGCCATTCAACGGCTATATTGCGCCACCCCTTGACGGTATTTGGATCACTGCGCCTTATTTCCACAATGGTTCTGTGCCAACGTTGGAAGCCGTTTTGAACAGCAAGCTGCGTCCGAGATATTGGTCAAGAGACTTTGATAACCCCCAATACGATTATGAAAAACTTGGCTGGAATTATGCTGCGCACGACTCACCTGGCGGCACAACAATTTACAATACAGATTTGCCCGGTTATGGCAACTACGGCCATTATTTCGGAGATAACCTGACAGAAAAAGAAAAAAAAGCAGTTATTGAATATTTGAAAACCTTGTGATATGTTTTGGATCTGCCGGTACTATGTGTTGGCTCACCCCCAAATATATTTATTGTGCCATTAGTCTTCACTTCTAAAATACTTTCATAACTAATTATACTTGCAACTCCACCAAACGATAGGTTATAAAGTCATCCATAAATGGTTCTGCAACAAAAAGCTGCAACCATTTTCTTTTCAAAAAGAAACATGGCAGCATATCCTAGATGGCAAATCAGGACTGGTAAATGCCCCCACTGGTTGCGGGAAAACTTTTTCTGTTTTCCTCGGTGCGATTGTGGATTTCATCAACCACCATCCCAATAATTGGGAAACAAAATCAAAAAACAGTTTGCAGCTACTATGGATAACGCCATTGCGTGCATTGGCAAAGGATATTGCCCGTGCGATGGATGAAGTGATTGGTGAGTTGGGGATGCGCTGGAAAATTGGCATCCGCAACGGGGATACAGAAACAAGCGAAAGGCAGAAACAAAAAAGGCAGATGCCCGAAGTGCTTATCATCACTCCTGAAAGCCTGCATTTATTGCTTGCTCAAAAAGATTATCCCGAGATTTTTCAATCATTGAAAATCATTGCGGTTGATGAGTGGCATGAACTGCTCGGCAGCAAAAGAGGGGTACAGGTGGAGCTGGCAGTTTCCAGAATAGTAACGATCGTCAACTGCTCTTCGCCTTCCGTTGGCAAATTAGAAAAGCAGACACAGTTAAACGCCAATCGCTCACTACGCATTTGGGGTATCAGTGCCACCATCGGGAATCTTGAACAAGCAAAAAATGTGTTGCTATCACCAATCAAAAATGAAGGCATCATTGTAAAGGCTTCCATCAAAAAGAATATCCAGATAGAATCCATCCTTCCGGACGAAATCGAAAAATATCCATGGGCAGGCCATCTTGGTATCAAACTGATCCATAAAGTAGTCCCCATCATCTTGCAAAGTAGGACCACACTCATCTTTATCAATACGCGTGGTATGAGCGAGACATGGTATCAGGCATTGTTAAATGCACGGCCGGATTTAGCCGGAGCAATTGCCTTGCACCATGGCTCTATTGATATGGAGTTAAGGGTTTGGGTGGAAGAAGCATTGCATCAGGGAAAACTGAAAGCGGTTGTATGTACCGCCAGTTTAGATTTGGGTGTTGATTTTCGGCCAGTGGAAACCGTTATTCAGGTAGGTTCGCCAAAAGGAGTGGCCCGTTTTCTGCAGCGCGCCGGCAGAAGCGGCCACCAGCCGGGAGAGGTGAGCAAAATATATTTTCTTCCCACCCATTCGCTGGAGCTTGTTGAAGGCGCTGCATTGAAAGCAGCCATGGAACTGAATTTCATTGAAAGCCGCCAGCCTATGGTATTGTGTTTTGATGTCCTGGTGCAATACCTTTCAACCCTTGCCATCTCGGATGGTTTTTATCCTGAAGAGACTTATAAAGAAATAAAATCGACTTTTTGTTTTAGCGAGATGACAGAAGACGAGTGGGAGGAAATTCTGCATTTTATCACTGCAGGCGGCGCAGCGCTCCAGCAATATGATGAATTTAAAAAAGTAGAAATCATTAATGGCCTTTATAAAATCAACAACCGCAAAACAGCTATGCGTCATCGTTTGCACATAGGCACTATCGTGAGCGATTCCATGATGAAAGTAAAATTCATAAGCGGCGGATATATTGGCGTGATCGAAGAATATTTCATCTCAAGATTAAGTGCAGGGGATGTCTTTACACTAGCAGGCAGGAATCTTGAATTTGTGATGATAAAAGATATGACGGCGCTGGTTCGCAAATCAAATGCAAAAAAATCAATCGTACCGAGCTGGCAGGGCGGACGCATGCCACTATCTGCCAACCTCGGCATAATGCTGAGGAGAAAACTGAATGATGCATTGACCACAAACACGAGGGAAATCGAATTAACTATTTTGAAGCCATTGTTTGAACTGCAGGCAAGTCTATCTCATGTTCCTAAAGAAAATGAATTGCTGATCGAGCATATCGAAACCAAAGATGGTTATCATCTTTTTGTGTACCCTTTTGAAGGCAGGTTGGTACACGAAGCAATGGCTGCACTGCTGGCCTATCGGATCAGCCGCATGATGCCGATCACCTTTTCTTTCGCAATGAATGACTATGGGTTTGAATTGTTAAGCGATCAGCCCATCCCTGTAGATGACAGTAGTGTATATGGGTTATTTTTGCCTGATGATCTTACTTCAGATATTCAGCGCAGCGTCAACAGCGCAGAAATGGCAAGAAGAAAATTCCGTGATATTGCAGTGATCGGCGGATTGATTTTTCAGGGCTATCCCGGAGAATATAAAAAAGCAAAGCATCTGCAATCATCAGCTTCTTTATTATTTAATGTCTTTAGCGAATATGACAAGAATAATTTATTGTTGCGTCAGGCTTATAATGAAGTGATGGAACAACAAATGGAGGAAGCCAGGTTAAGGAATATGCTGGAGCGGATTCAGCTAAGCAAAATTGTCATCACATTTCCGATGCAACTAACGCCATTCTGCTTCCCCTTAAAGGTCGACAGCATGCGGGAGAATTTTTCTTCGGAGCAATTGGAAGACCGCATAAAAAAAATGCAGGTACAATTGCATAAATAATTTCTTAATCTTCTTAGGATAACTTTAATTTCACAAAAAAGAGTCATGATAAAAAAAATCCTAATTACGCTGTTGGCTCTGCTCATCATGATACAATTCTTTCGCCCTAAAAAAAACAACCTGATTGCCGCTTCACCAAATGACATTTTGCTGCATTTTGCCGTTCCATCTACTGTGCAGGATGTGCTAAAAAAATCTTGTTATGATTGTCACAGTAACAATACGGTGTACCCTTGGTACAATAAAATCCAGCCCGTTGCATGGTGGTTGCAAAATCATATCAATGGAGGAAAGCATCAATTGAATTTTAATGAGTTTGCAAGCTATCCACCTAAAAAACAATATCATAAATTAAAAGACATTGTAGATACACAAAACGATGGTTCGATGCCACTAGACAGCTATTTGTGGATACATAAAGACGCGATTTTAAATAAAGAACAAAAGGCGAATCTAGTAAAATGGGCTGATAGCCTTGGCCGCGAGATCAAAGCAAAATATAATTTACCAGATGAGCCAGAGCGTGGGCGAAAAAATGGATCATAGCAATAGTAGATTTGGCATATAGCAATGATTTTATTTCCCTGTTTTCGCTGCGGGGATATCGTTTGAAATCGAAAAGCCAAAAAACTAATTTGGGATAGTGCAATCACTTGGGTACATCAAATGCAAACCTCATTTCCATATCGTATCCACAATCAGCAACTCTGGCTCTCACCAGAGCGGGTGATATATTGGGAGAACGAAAAAGCGTTGATTATTTCTGATCTGCACTTTGGAAAAACGGGGCATTTCAGAAAGTCAGGAATTGCCGTGCCGCAAAATATTTACAAAGAAGATTTACAGCGGCTGGTTTCACAGATTCAACATTTCCAGCCGGAACAATTGGTTATCGTCGGCGACTTCTTTCACAGCCTGCTTAATAAAGAACTGGATTTATTTAAGAAATGGAGAGCTGATTTTCCAAATCTTATTATGCATCTCATTAAAGGCAATCATGATATTTTACATCACGAATGGTATGCAGCGTGTGATATAAGATTGGCTGAGGAAACAAAAATCATTAGTACATTTTGCTTTATTCATGACATCTCCGTCATCGCTCATCAGACTCCGGTCAGGAGACAAGGCTCGCTAGAGCAATCAACGAGCTATTTTTTCTCCGGCCATATCCATCCCGGCATAAAAATGAATGGTGCCGGCAAGCAGTCACTATGCTTTCCCTGTTTTTATTTTGGTGAGGAATATGCCGTGCTTCCTGCATTCAGCCGGTTTACCGGAGTAGCTTTGATTGATCCAAAGAAAAATGAAAATGTATTTGCGATTGTGGGGAATAAACTTATGCAGTTGCAATGAACCATCCAGGGAAGCTGCATATCGCCTTCGATCCCATGTATTCCCATCCGTTACCGGAAGGGCATCGCTTCCCGATGCTGAAATATGAATTGATACCGGCGCAGTTGTTATATGAAGGAACGATTTCTCAAGAAAATCTATTTGCCCCAAAAGCATGTGCAGACGAAATTATTTTGCTTACACACACAAAAAAATATCTTGACAAACTAAAGAAACAAATGCTTTCTGCCAAAGAGCAGCGCAATATTGGATTTCCGCAATCGCCACAACTCACTTTGCGTGAGTTTATCATCATGCAGGGAACAATTGATTGCTGCAAATATGCTATTGAAAACGATGTGGCCCTGAATGTAGCCGGCGGGACTCACCATGCATTTGCTGAAAGAGGTGAAGGGTTTTGTCTATTAAACGACTTTGCTGTCGCTGCAAATCATTTACTTAATCAAAATCTTGCCACCCAAATTTTGATTATCGATCTGGATGTGCATCAAGGCAATGGCACAGCAAAATTACTGGAGCATGAAAAAAGAGCTTTTACATTCAGCATGCACGGCAGGCATAACTATCCTTTCCACAAGGAAAAATCTGACCTTGATATTGAATTGGAAGATGGGATAGATGATCTGGCATATTTACAATTGCTTAAAGAAAACCTTCCTGCACTAGTATCCAAACTGAAACCAGATTTTGCATTTTATCTTTCAGGGGTTGACATTTTAAGTACCGACAAATTCGGGAAATTGAGCGTTTCTGTTAAAGGCTGCGCACAAAGGGATGAATTCATTTTTTCAATATTGAAGCAAAATAAAATCCCCTGTGCAGTAGCGATGGGAGGCGGCTATTCCGAAGATGTCAAGATTATAGTGGAAGCGCATTGCAATACATTTCGTCTGGCAAAAGATACTTACTTCTAGCTCGGGGCCTATGCCCGGAAAATCAATACTTCATTTCCCATCCTTCCACCACCACCATTGTAATTTCTCTTTATCAGGTTTGGGGGTTTCGGCAAAATATACCGCACAGCGGAAAACATAGAGCAGGCAACGATCCTGTATTGCGCCGGCATGCGCATTGGAAAGCTGGTATAATTTTTCTGGATTTTTTCTTTTCAGGTCGCTCACTTTCCTAACACCAATAGCATACAAATCACTGGCTATAGACCTCCCGACGCCGGGAATGGTTTGCAGTTCTTTCAATACGATGTCTTTATCGGAGAAATCTCTTGTTAGTATGGATGTCGATTCTTTCATATTCGGATCACTGAAGGGCAAAGTCCCAAAAAAAACTATTTAGTTCCAGGTTTTAAAAGTTTGCATTCAAATTAATTACTAATTCATCTTTTTCTTTATTACGCTTACCTGCTCCTGCAAGTTGCTTACGAGGCTTGCAAGCTGGTTCACATCCCAGCGCTGTTGCGTGTTGGCTTTGCTGATGATCATCTGCGCCTTCCATATCTCGATCACATCGTCAGTACTCACATGGTATGGCTGGTAAGCCGTATTATCGCTCACCAATGTCAATTTGTTTTTCAGCTTATTATTCTTCATTACTCTTTTATATACAATGCCCTCATTCCGCGAAACCAAAACATAAGTTTCATTGCTTTTTACATCGTCGGTAGCATTGATTTTTTCTCCTACAATCACTGAGCCACTTTGGGTTGGCAGCATTGAATCACCGACAATCTCAAAAGCACGGTAATTTCCCGGCGCAAGCATTGGTAATGTAAAGGTATTCAGTTCGTCGAGAAATTCAGGATCACCATAACCAGCCAGATACCCCGCAGCAGCTTTCACGGGCACCAACTGAATTTCGTTGGAAGCTGCAGAAAGCTTCATTGCACGTCGCTTTGCCAGATAACTGCCTCCTTTTGTTTCATTCAAATCTTTGCGAAGCAGTTCATCCAGGGTGAGCTTAAAAATATCACCAACTTTCTCCAGCACATCAATGCGCGGGTCAGCCCTTTCCTCTTCATAAGCCCCCAGCAAGGAACGCTTGATCTTTAATTTCGCGGCAAATTCCTCCTGTGTCCATCCGCGCAATTTGCGCAAATATTTCAGATTTTTGCAGGCAACTGACATAACTAATATATTTAGCTACGAAATTACTAATATTTTTGACAATAAAAAAATAATTTTTCGCTCCCAGATCATGACGCTTTAATGAATTCCTCCTTCTTTTATTCCCTGCACAAATTTTTTACCCTCGGATATGATTGTAGTTCCTCCCCGGGCTTGAAAAAAAACCGTGCATTATTGGTGCGTTCCCACCGTTACAACCCGCGGA
>DATMMJ010000418.1:0-3104 GCA_035569795.1 Puia sp.
TGTGCGACTTTTACTCAACGAGCTGAAGTGGTGGTAACTGCTATTAATAATTATATGGGAGATTTTTGTATAGGAAGAGATGCAGATAACATCGAAGATATATGGCAGGCTTTTTTTGTTAGCTCTTATTGGAGAAATGGCCCCGTATTAAATAATGCTATCAGCGGGTTGAACCAAGCGTTGTGGGATATAAAAGGAAAACGTGCAAATATGCCTGTATATCAGCTTTTAGGTGGCAAATCGAGGTTTGCGGTTGATTGTTACGCGCATGCAGATGGCAAGGATCCGCAGGAAGTAGCAGCCAACGTGCAGAAATATATGGCTGATGGATTTCGCTATGTGAGGATCCAGCAAGGCGGATATGGTTCGTTGTATTTAGCTCAGCAGCCTGATTTCAAGGATGCAGGTTTTGGAAAAACCACTGACCAGTTTATGGATTCGCGTGCATACGTGCTGGCAATACCCAAATTGTTTAAAGAGGTTAGAAAAACTTGTGGCGAAGAGGTTGAATTGTTGCATGACACGCATGAGCGAGTTCAGCCGCAAGACATGATCAATATGTGCAAGCGATTAGAAGAATATGATCCATTCTTTATAGAAGATCCATTGACTCCAGAAAACAGGAGTTGGTGGAAACAGCTTCGCGCAAGCACCACAGTACCTTTTGCAATGGGTGAACTGTTTAATAACCTCAATGAGTTTGTTCAGGAAATTGCTGATCACTCATTCGATTACATCCGTTGTCATGTTTCTCAGATTGGTGGCATTACTCCTGCAATGAAAGTTGCTCATTTGGCAGAACTGTTCAATGTAAAATCAGCATGGCACGGGCCGGGCGATGTGTCTCCTGTTGGCCATGCTGCTCACTGCCACATAGATTTGAATATTTGGAATTTCGGTATTCAGGAATCCATATTTTTTTCAGAAAAAGAAAAAGAAGTTTTTCCCGGAACGCCTGAATTGAAAAAAGGTTACTTGTATGTTAACGAAGCGCCGGGATTGGGTATTGATATCGATGAAAAATTAGCTGCGAAATATCCGATAACCAATAACGCTGGCAAGTGGACAATTCGCAAAAGAGACGGTACAATCATAAGGCCTTGATTTGGTTTTCATCAGATAATAATGTTAAAGGAAGGGAGAGGTTCATAATCAGATAGCCAGTCTCTCCAATGATTATCCATTATAAAGTTCTATGATGAGTAAAGTTTATTTTGTTATCATTTCCGCATTGTTTGTATTTGTGACCAGCCGAAAATCATCGATAGAATTTCCGCATGCGGAAATAGACAATGGGATCATTCACGCAAGTTTTTATTTGCCCGATGCTGATAAAGGATATTATCGCGGAACCCGGTTTGACTGGAGCGGCGTTATCCCAGATCTTCAATATAACGGGCATAGTTACTGTGCACAATGGTTCGAGAAATACGATCCTACTACGCATGATGCAATTATGGGGCCGGTTGAATCTTTCTTTCCATTAGGATTTGATGATGCAAAAGCAGGCGGAAGTTTTGTGCAGATTGGTGTTGGGGTTCTTTCAAAAACAGATGACGCAAAATATGCTCCATTCAGATACTACCATATTTTAAATGCAGGTGAATGGAAAGTGAAAAAAAAATCTTCGAGCATTGAGTTTACCCATACACTGCGTGACAGCAATTATTCTTACCAATATAAAAAAACAGCAACGCTGATAAAAGGCAAGCCCATACTGGTTTTGACACATAGCTTGAAAAACACTGGTTGGCGAACGATTGAAACGAACGTATTCAATCACAATTTCTTTGTGATGGATCATCAGCCTACCGGCCCCGACTTTACGATCAAATTTCCATTCATACTTTCTGGTGATGCGGAAGGGCAACGCGGAATTGGCGCGGGCGATATTGCTGAGATCAAAGACAGCCAAATAGTGTTCAATAGAGAGTTGACCAAAATAAATAGAGAACAGGTCTATTCCGTTTTGCATGGATACAGCAACGATCCGAAGGATTATGACATAAGAATTGAAAATCATAAAACAGGTGCCGCCATTAGAATTACGAGCGATCGGCCTTTTTCGAAATTAGTTTTCTGGGGGGTGGCAACTGTTTTTACTCCTGAGCCTTATGTACAAATGAAAATTAATCCGGGTGAAACTTTTAACTGGAAAATCGTTTACCAGTTCCATACCTCGGATATCATTCATTAATGCAGCAAAAAATACTAAATGAAGATTAGGCTGGCTTTATTGACTGTCGTGCTTTTGGTGCTGCTTGTTTTTTTTGGTAGCAGGTTAATTTTAAAGCATAAGAAAAATAATTTGCTGCCTGATAAAGATTGGCCCACATACGGTGGAAATAAATTCGGCAATCGGTATTCCCCTTTGAGCCAAATCAATCTCAGCAACGTAAAAGATTTGGAAGTTGCATGGACTTATAATTCAAATGATTTTTCGGGCGATAACAATTCAAAGCACGCGCAAGGCCACGAAATCCAGTGCCAGCCAATTGTTGTAAATGGAACACTTTATGGCACCAGTTCCACGCTAAAGCTTTTTGCATTGCAGGCAGCTACGGGAAACGAGTTGTGGAAGTTTGATCCCTTTGCAGGTGGTCATTCCAGAATTACTCAAAATAGAGGAGTGGTGTATTGGGAAAATGGCAATGACAAACGCATTATATTTTCTGCAGGCTCGGGCTTGTATGCAGTGGATGCAAACACCGGGAAACTGGTAACAAGTTTTGGCGTGAACGGAAAAATAGATTTGCACGAAGGCCTCAGCATTAACTACGATGCGCGAAATCTTTACGTAAGTGCTACAACACCCGGAATAGTATATAAAAATATGCTCGTTATTGGATCAGCTGTATCGGAAGGTGGAGATGCTGCGCCTGGTTATGTACGAGGGTTTAATATTGTAACAGGTGAATTGAAATGGACTTTTCATACAATTCCATTGCCCGGGGAATTTGGATATGACACCTGGCCAAAAGATGCATATAAAAAAATCGGCGCAGCAAACGACTGGAGCGGTTTCACACTTGATGAAAAAAGAGGAACGATTTATTTCGGCACTGGTTCACCGGCGTCAGATTTTTATGGCGGGGCACGCGCGG
>DATMMJ010000419.1:0-8739 GCA_035569795.1 Puia sp.
GAGTCGGGCACACTGCGCAGTTGGACCGTGTCCGGGACAGGAGTACTTATTTTTTGAGTATCGCTTTCTCCAACATCGGAACTGATCACCGTATCTTCCATTGCTTTCACTGAATCGGGTAAAGGATCAACAGATTGAGCAGTACCATTGTCACAAAGGACCACCGTTAAAATCGATGAAGCTATTATTTTATATAGCAGATATTTCTTATTGATAAAATGAAAGCGCATTATGTAGGATGGTTCAAAGGTTTAGAGGACGGGGCGTAGAGAGTTTTATTTTCGTTTCTAACCGGATCGGATAAATCACAAAATACCACAAAATGAATGCAAGTGATGCAATTAAAATAAAAATGCTCAAGTACACTGGCATGGTTGAATATCTTGTCACGAAACCTTCTAAAAAAGCAGCAGCAATAAACACGGGTACAAGACCAATCAACATCTTCAGCCCATCCTTCCCGCCTCTTTTTAAAGAATCCATTCTGTTGTGGGTGCCGGGAAAAAGAATACTGTTGCCAAGCACAAAGCCCGCAGCGCCCGCGATGATAACCGAAGAAATTTCCATCGTGCCATGGATCCAAATTACGAGGACAGATTTCCAACCAAGACCCTTGGCAAAAAAATAATATTGGAATGCCCCAACCATTACTCCATTGGAAAAAAGAAACCAAACAGTTCCCACCGATAGCAAAAAACCTGCGACAAAAATGATGAAAGACACCTGTATATTATGCAGAGCTATAGCCAAAAACATAGAAAACTGGTTCTCATTTTTATAAACACCAAATGGGTCGCCCTTTGCAATATTTTCTTCGGTCATCTCCACATACCTGTCACCAAGCACGCCACGCACGAAAGTCTCATCGTGAGCAGCAGAAAATGCTGCTATGATTGCAAATCCAATAAATATGATGAACGCGTACAAAATCTCACGATGGTATTTGCGGACAACAAGCGGCAATTCCGTTTTCCAGAAACCTATTATGCGTGAGGATTCTTCCTTTTTATTTTTATAGATGCCAAGATAAACACGTGATGCCAAACCATTCAGGTATTGGGTCACCTTGCTATGAGGGTAAAATGTCTTTGCATAACCCAGATCATCCACCAATTCTGTGAATTCGCCTGCAATCTCATCAGGATCAGTGGCCGGCTCATATTGGAGTTTCTTCCACTTCTCTAAATTCTTTCTAATAAATGAACCTTCGCGCACTGTATTTAAATTTCCTTAAAAATTAATTCTATATAATTCATCGGAACATCCACTTTACTTCCCCCGGTGTCACCGCCTCACCTTGGACGGAATCCTCTCTCTCTCTGCGTGTAGCGAGGTGATTATCCGCTTCAATATGAAGGTATCCTTGTCACATTACGATCAAAAAAATTATATTTACTGATAAATATAACAGAAAATCTGAAGCCGCACGAGCATATTGTGATTTCATTATTTTTTTTTGATCATGCAATTAGTAAAATTAGATACCGGTTTCAATATCGAAATTGATTTTGCCATCACACCTTTTCATAAACGCCTGTTTGCTTGGGCAATTGATGTGGTGCTACTTTATGCATACTCCTGGCTTGCTGATAAACTGTTGTCTCTGGCTTATGAACGTGCACCGGTAGTGCCGAACTGGGCAAGAATGATTGAGGGTTTGCCCATTCTGTTTTATCATCTTATCTGTGAGATTGCCATGAACGGGCAAAGCATTGGCAAAAAAGCAATGCATATTCAAGTGATTGCGCAGGATGGCGGACAGCCATCCGTCAGCCAATATCTGATCAGGTGGATGTTTCGCTCCATTGATTTCCCAATAATCGTTTTTGCTGCGGTTGTCTTTGGCCAGTTGCCTTGGTGGTGTATGATATTTCTTTTCACAGGCATTGGTTGCGTGATCATCACACCAAGCTCCCAACGCGTCGGCGACCTCGTTGCAGGCACTATCATCATTGACAGGCGGAACCGCACATCCTGGCAGGACACCGTTTTCACTGAGCTGGAGACAGGCTACCAGCCTAAGTATCCGCGCGTAATGCTGCTCAGTGACAAAGACGTGAACACATTAAAAAGCATTATCGGGACGGTGAAAAAAAATAGTAACTACGACCTGTCCATGCGCATTGCAGAACGCATTAAATCAAAACTAGCAATCCAAAGCGACCAAGATTCGCTAGATTTTTTAGAAACCCTGCTAAAAGATTACAACTACTATACTACTTCCTAAATTCCCCTCGCGCTCAGGATTAACGTCCTGAAATAGAAGCAATAATAATTCCAATTAAAATTGCCAATCCACATATTATTAGCACGATAAGAAGCAAAATTCCTACTATCTTAAAATAGGTCTTTAAATTTATCAGCCCTTCATTTAATTTAACCTGATTATCACTTTCGAGTCCTTCTTTTGCGCTGACAGCAAAACGGTACAAAAAATAATTTATCGCACATCCGATAATTGCGGACACCAACGCACCTGCAATTAAACTACTTTTTCCAAATGTAGCTCCAATGCCTGATGCCTCATTGGAAGATAGCTGGACTTTGCCTATAAAAGCGGCAATGAGAGCTATAGCATAGCCGATAAAAGCACTTATCGCGCATATCCTGGCCCACAAAGCTATTGTTCTTAAATTATCGCGGCTGCTATCGTCAAAGCTTAAATTGAAAATAGTATCCGGCCGGTTTTGATTTTCCATCGCGTAATATTTTAAGGTTAAAAGAGTTTAGAAAAATTTCCTAACAGAGAAAGAATGGCAAATACACCACTAATGATGAAATAAATCTTCAATGCCTGCAAGCCACTGTTAAAGACGATTTGGTCTTGCGTTTCAATACCCTTTTTGATAAGCGTCGAAAACCGGTAAAGCAAATAGACCAAAAAACCCAGAATAGCAACCAAAATAAATGCAAGAAAAATAAAGGCTCCCGCAAACCCCTCAATGATCGGGAACATTTGAGAATACAATGTGATTAAATATGTTCCTGCCAGCGCCAGCGCCAATGCCATCAATACAACACCAATAATGCCCACAATAGAAATGAATTTCGCCCAGCGTGCAGTTTCTTTCAAAATATTGCCTGCATCGTTATCAACGTTCAGGCTCAGTAGTGGTTCTTGTGTGCTTTCTTCCATAATAAGTCAGTTTTAGTTACCACAAGTAAACGATAATTTTTGAGAAATGGAAATGCATTTTGCTTGCTGATCATTCAGAGCTATGGCGAAAGTGAAAGGGGACAAAGGATCAAACAAATGAAAATACTATTTCACCATAACCAGGCACTGTATCCTCCTTGGATTAGCGCAATCGACCAAGGGTAATGGCTGGAATGCAAAATGGGGAAGACCTTTTGGCCAATTGGGGGCTTGTAATTTATTTGTGATAAAATAAAGGGCACCTCGAGGTAAGACGAAGTGAAAAGAAAATGCTCCTGTTTTTCTAAAGCTGGCGGAGCACAAATACATAAAACATTCAAAAGCCAATTGGATTTTCCTTCAAGAGTTTTACATCAGTAAGCTCTAGCGAACAGAACCCTTTGAGTGCTTTGCTTACCGGTGAGAATACATTTGCCGTCTTCCCGGGGGTTGTTCAAAGGGATGCAACGGATGGTGGCTTTGGTTTTTTCTTTAATGGCTTCCTCAGTTTCTGAAGTCCCGTCCCAATGCGCAGAAATGAAGCCGCCTTTTTCATCTAATAATTTCTCGAATTCATCCCAGCCATCGGCTTTGGTAATATGCTGATTGCGATAAGCAAGCGCTTTGCTATACATCTGCTGCTGAATATCATCCAGTAGCTTCCCTATTTTTTCTGCAATGCCACCGGCGCCCATGGTCAGCTTTTCTTTTGTATCCCTTCTTGCAACTTCAACCGTATTATTTTCTAAATCGCGCAACCCGAGGGCAAGGCGCACGGGCACACCTTTCATTTCGTATTCCGCAAATTTCCAACCCGGACGGGCATTGTCGTTGTCATCATACTTGACACTGATACCTGCAGCTTTTAATTGTTGGGTAAATTCTTTTCCTTTTGCATCCAAGAGATCTTTCTTTTCCGCTCCCTTATAAATGGGGATAATGACTACCTGCAATGGTGCAATTTTTGGGGGCAATACCAAGCCCTCATCATCGCTGTGCGCCATCACCAACGCACCTACCAGCCTAGTGGTCACTCCCCAGCTTGTGCCCCACACATAATCTAGCTTGTTGTCTTTATCAGAGAATTTCACATCAAAGGCTTTTGCAAAATTCTGCCCCAGGAAATGTGAAGTCCCTGCCTGCAAGGCCTTGCCGTCCTGCATCAATGCTTCGATACAATAGGTATCAACGGAGCCGGCAAAGCGCTCGGATGCAGTCTTCACTCCTTTAATAACAGGCAGAGCCATATAGTCTTCAGCAAAGTCTGCGTACACGCTGAGCATCTGCATAGTTTCTGCGATCGCTTCTTCGGAGGTAGCATGCGCCGTGTGGCCTTCCTGCCATAAAAATTCTGTTGTCCTAAGGAATAAACGTGTGCGCATTTCCCATCTCACCACATTAGCCCATTGGTTAATAAGCAAGGGCAGATCACGGTAAGACTGAATCCAGGTCTTATAGGTGTTCCAGATAATTGTTTCGCTTGTAGGCCGGACAATAAGCTCTTCCTCCAATTTTGCATCCGGATCAACCATTACTCCTCCGTTCACCGGATCATTTTTCAGTCTGTAGTGTGTTACTATTGCGCATTCTTTTGCAAAGCCTTCCACATGCGAAGCTTCCTTGCTGAAAAAGCTTTTCGGTATGAACAAAGGGAAATAAGCATTTTCATGCCCTGTTTCCTTGAACATCCTGTCTAACTGGCCTTGCATTTTTTCCCACAGTGAAAATCCATAGGGCTTTATGATCATGCAGCCGCGCACTGCAGAATAATCGGCTAGGCTTCCCTTAATCACCAAATCATTATACCACTGCGAATAATCCTGCTTTCTGCTTGTGATTTCTTTGCTCATAGCATTATTTTAATTTAATCGCCAATGGGCCAGGTTAATAGGAAAACTCCGGAATCTGAATGACCCTCACCCATTTACAAAAAAGCTTTCAGCTTATTGGGTATCTACAAAAAATATTTGTAAATTACAAGTATCAATTGTAGTAACTTTACAAAAGAAGCGCAAAAGTAGGAACTTCAATTTGAAAATTATCTAAAACTCTTTGCCATGAAAGCTCTGAATATCATAATCATTGGTGCAACAATAGCTTTAAGTAGTTGTTCATCTGCTTATCGCACCGAACAAACGCCTGATGATGTCTATTATTCTCCTGGGCAGCAGGCTGCCCGTTCGTCAAACAGCGCCACGTCTAGCAATGGCGAATACTACAATGCAAATCCTAACGATCAATATTTGATGATGAAAGTACAGGACCCCACAAGGTGGTCGACTTTTGATGAATATGGATATGATGGGTTTTATTCCCCTTATAACAGTTTTGGTTATGGTGCGGGGTATTATAGCGCATTTTCCCCATGGATGACGTTCGGTTATTGGAATCCTTACTATTCTTATATGAACAGTTATTATATGTGGAATAGTTTTTACAATCCATACTATTACGGTATCATAGTAGTGAGCCCAAAATATCCTTCGTACTACAATGCATACGCAGGTCTTCATCCTTTCAACGTGAATGCCTACAGAAACGGCATCAACAGTAACGTCAATTCGGGAAGGTTTTATACCCCGACAAGGCCCAACAATAGCTTCATTAACCGCAATTCATATAATCGTCCTTTTTCAAACCAGGGATCCAATAATAACAATATCCGCACATTCTCGCAGCCAACAAGATCGTATACTCCATCATCTTTTGGCAATGGAGGCGGCTCCAGAGGCGGTGGCGGAGGAGGTTTCAGCAGGCCAGGCAAAGGGTAATCAAAAATAATTGCGCAGCTTTTACTCGAGCATGCAAAATAATTTTAAAGGAGGAATGATTTAGTTAAATAAAAATCTTTCCTCCTTTTGTTTGTTATAACCAAAAAACAGAGAGAAAGAGCATGGTATGAGGAAATTATTCATAATAGTAATTCTCTTTATTTCCATGAAGGCTTTCGCGCAATTGCCGGAGGATGCCTTGAGGCTATCCTGGAGCACACCTATCGGGACAGCCCGGCAGCAGGCAATCGGTGGAGCGATGGGCTCCCTGGGCGGGGACATTACCTCCACTTTTGTTAACCCGGCGGGCTTAGGCCTATACAAAACCGACGAAGTGGTCATCACTCCGGGACTGCGGTTCTTGCATGACAAAAGCATGTATCGTGGATCGGGAGCATCCGGCAATACTGCAACCAATTTTAACTTTGGCACCTCAGGTTTTGTCATCAGTGCACCCTCTCAGGACGGGAAATCATCCGTTTTCAGTATCGCAGTCAACCAGATGGCAAATTTTAACAGCGATGTATACTACCAGGGGCAAAATGACTACAGCTCTTTTGCAGAGCAATATGCAAGTGAGTTTGCTAGTTCAGGTCTGTCTATTCAGCAAGGTCTTTCTTCTACACAGCTTTCTTATGGTACGCGCATGGCACTCTACACGTATCTGATTGACACAGCAACAGTGAACGGAACATTGCAGGTGATTGCTTTACCGCTACAAGCAAGTTTGCGGAACCAGCAGAGCAGTATGCATTCACGTGGAGGCATAACCGAAATAGCGTTTGGCATTGCACAGAACACGCACGATAAGTTTTATTTTGGTGCCGCGATAGGCTTGCCGATAATGAACTACTCTCGGACGTTAACTTTTACAGAAACAGATGCAACGGGTGATCTCAACAATGATTTTGCATCATCCACCTATAGCGAAACCTACACGACGAAAGGTTTTGGTCTTAATCTCAAGCTTGGAGCTATTTACAAACTTGGGGCGGCGTGGCGTATCGGTGCAGCAATTCACACCCCCTCCTTTTTAGGATTGACTGACCAGATACACGCAAAAATGGTTACTAACACAGAAGCCTATGCGCAAACAATCTCCATTACTTCCGACTCCTTGGATCTATTGAGCGGTTCCAGCTCAAATCAGATCAGGTATAATCTAAATTCACCCTGGAAGTTTTTGCTGAGCGCATCGTACATATTTGGTGCAGGCATAGCGGACGTGACTAAGCAGCAGGGATTTATCACCTGCGATGCAGAATATGTGACCAACAGGAGCGCTTCTTTTCATTCAGCCGACCAAAGCATAGACGATAGCTATTTCAACGCTGTGAACGACGGGGTAAAAGCATCTTACAAAGGCAATTTCAATTTTAGAATTGGCGGCGAGCTAAAATTCAATACCATAATGGCCAGGCTTGGATTTGCGTATGCTACCACTCCGTACAGGCAAACCGAATTAAAAGCAAACCGGATGTTTATAAGCGGTGGCGTTGGCTACCGAAATAAAGGCATTTTCATTGACCTTACTTACGTACAGAATATGATCAAGGATGTGAACTTCCCTTATCGGCTTGCAGACAAAGCAAACACTTTCGCCACCTTGAAAGACAATGGTGGGACCGTACTTGTTACCGTTGGGTTCAAATTGCAATAATAAAATAGCCATGAGCCAAAAACACCGCGTTTTTTGCTCACATCCAAAAGCAGAAAGCTTTTCCCACCCAAATGTTTCTTTTATAAATTATATTCGCGTTACACAAAACATTTTATTTCACTGCATGAAGCGAATTGCCAAATTGCTTTCACTAAAAAAAAATCTTGATTCACTGATTGCTGCGATGGCAGGTTTCTTCATCATTTATATTTTCACAAGGCATAGCGGCATTGGCATCTCGCCCGATTCGGTTGTCTATTTGAGCGCAGCAAGGAATTTACACGATCATGGCCTCCCCCTTGATTTCAACAACAACCATCTGGTTATATTCCCATTACTTTATCCCGTCTTTTTGTGCACATTTATTTTCATCACCACGCTAGACCCTTTGGTATTTGTTCCCATACTCAATGCATTTTTATTTGCAATCACCATTTACACATGCGGATGGATGATAGAGCGCTTTAATATCCATGTAAGATGGTATAAGGAAATCATGCTGAGTTGTTTGGTCTTAAGTCCGTGCATGCTCGAAATCTATTCCATGATGTGGTCAGAAACAATATTTCTTTTTCTGTTATTATTATTTATTATCCTATTGGGCAGATACTTGAGATTTCCGACATTAAGGAACCTTTTTTATGCTTCCTGTATTGTTAGCTTTGCTTGCGTAACAAGGTATGCGGGAATCACATTAATTTGCGCTGGCGGCCTGATTATCATTTTAGGGCACCAATTCACTTTTCGTAAAAAAATAGTACACATTTTACTATTTGGTTCTATTTCCTCCTTGCTGCTGGTTGCCAATTTTATACACAATTTTGCTCACTCTGCTACGCTCACTGGAGTTCGTGAAAAAAGCGTCACCTCTTTGTTCAATAATGTATATTATTTTGGATATGTCTTGTGCGACTGGCTCCCCTTGCCAGAAAACAGCTATTCAATCGCCTTGCTTACTGCTTTAAGCCTTATAACAATTTTTGCCGTCGTTCTGGTCAGGAGATTTACCAAGAATATTCATTTTAATTCCTATGAAAATATTTCTATGGTATTTTTTGTAGTGTATGGAATGTTCATGATAATTTCTGCAACATTTTCCCGCTATGAATTATTCAGCAGCAGGCTTGTATCACCAGCATTCATACCCATGCTTTTTGGCGGAAGTTCACTGA
>DATMMJ010000420.1:0-7993 GCA_035569795.1 Puia sp.
AAAGCATCAAGAATTCAAGATGTTACGGATACAGCAGGCGGATCTACCGTCCAGGTGGCTGAATTCCTGCACTTTGCACCCTGCTCTATGCATCTTGATTTTCGTAAACTTTTCTAAAAACGGATTTCGGATTTTTGCATCCACTCCCTTACCTTTGCAGCCGATTTTTAACCCTTCCATTTAAATAATTGCTTATATGGCAAATGTTGGTAAGATCAAACAGATTATCGGGGCCGTAATAGACGTGCAGTTTGAAGATAAGCTCCCTGATATTTATAATGCGCTGGAGGTGAAAAGGCAGAATGGTGAAACGCTTGTGCTCGAAGCCCAGCAGCATCTTGGAGAGGACAGCGTTCGCTGTATTGCAATGGACGGAACAGAAGGCATGGTGCGGGGAATGGAAGTGGTGGATACGGGCATTGCCATTGCGATGCCCATTGGAGATGGCATTAAAGGACGCTTGTTTAATGTCACTGGAGACCCGATTGATGGATTGCCTGCCGTTTCTAAGGTGGGTGGCCGCCCTATTCATGCTAGGCCACCGGCTTTTGAGAACCTCAGTACTGCCACAGAAGTTTTATTTACGGGCATTAAAGTGATTGACCTGATTGAGCCTTATGCAAAAGGTGGTAAAATTGGTTTGTTCGGAGGTGCAGGTGTGGGTAAAACAGTTTTGATCCAGGAATTGATCAACAATATCGCTAAATCGTATGCGGGAGTATCGGTGTTCGCAGGTGTGGGTGAAAGAACTCGTGAAGGCAATGATCTGATGCGTGAAATGATTGAAGCCGGCATTATGCAATATGGCGACGAATTTAGGCACAGCATGGAGCACGGAGGTTGGGACCTGAGCAAAGTGAATATGAAGGAGCTGTCTGAATCCAAAGCAACCTTTGTTTTCGGGCAAATGAACGAGCCGCCGGGGGCGCGTGCACGTGTGGCATTGAGCGGTTTGACCATCGCTGAGTATTACCGCGACGGAGATGGCAAAGGCCAGGGCCGGGATATTCTTTTTTTTGTGGATAACATCTTTCGCTTCACGCAAGCTGGTTCAGAGGTCTCTGCCTTGTTGGGCCGTATGCCTTCGGCAGTGGGCTATCAGCCAACGCTTGCTACAGAGATGGGGTTAATGCAGGAAAGGATCACTTCCACAAAAAATGGCTCCATTACCTCAGTGCAGGCCGTGTATGTGCCAGCGGATGATTTAACGGACCCTGCTCCTGCAACAACATTTGCGCATTTGGATGCAACTACCGTACTCAGCAGAAAAATAGCCGACTTGGGTATCTATCCGGCGGTTGACCCATTGGATTCTACGTCCAGAATCTTAACTCCTAAGATTGTGGGTGATGCACACTATAATTGCGCCAACAATGTGAAATTAATTTTGCAGCGGTATAAAGAGCTTCAGGATATTATCGCCATTCTTGGCTTGGATGAATTGAGCGATGAAGATAAAATGATTGTTGCTAGGGCGCGTAAAGTACAGCGCTTTCTATCGCAACCATTCCATGTCGCGGAGGCTTTTACAGGTTTGAAAGGTGTGCTGGTGCCCATTGATGAAACCATTCGTGGGTTTAATATGATCATGGATGGTGAAGTGGATGACTACCCCGAAGCGGCGTTTAACCTGGTTGGCAGCATTGATGATGCGATGGAGAAAGGAAAGAAATTGCTGGCCCAGGCTCAAGGATAGTATCATAGGGAGGTTGTAGTTCGGCTTTTGCAATTTGGGATGGAACTCAGGCTGAACCAGCTACAAACCATTGACTACAAACCTCAAACAATGAATCTAGAAATATTAACACCGGAAAAAAAAGTCTTCAGCGCAGATGTGTACGGCGTGCAATTGCCAGGCATAAGCGGATCATTTGAAGTACTTGAAAAGCATGCGCCATTGGTAAGCGCACTAAAGAGCGGCCGCTTAAAAATCCTGAAAGATAAAAATAACCATCTGGCTTTTTTTGACATCCAAAGTGGTTTTGTGGAAGTGGTCAATAATAATGTGTTTGTTTTAGTAGAAGGTGCGAGCCAGCCTGAAGGAACGTAACCAAAGAGTTGATGCCGCTCGGATAAAACAGAAAACCATAACCACGAGTGAAACTAGCGGGCTTTTTATCTTAATTCAACTGCGGGTCAATAGGGAAGTTCACCATCATTTCATAATCACCCCCAAGGTGACGCAACGACTCTTTCCATATTTCATTTATTTCTTTATGAAAAATCAGTTTTCGTGTAGCCATTACGGTGAGCCATGATTTTTCTTTCAATTCATCTGTCAACTGCCCATTACCCCAGCCAGAATAGCCAATAAAAAAACGGATTTTGTTCTTGTCAATTTTCCCTATGCGCAATTGCTCAATGGCGGCTTCAAAATCACCACCCCAGAATATGCCTTCTGTGATCTCAAGACCGCCGGGGATTATTTCAGGCAACTGATGCAAAAAATGAATCGTGTCCATTTGCACCGGGCCTCCAAAATATACAGGTATTTTGAGCCCTTCGGCGCCATTCACCAATTCATCTAGTGTATGATCGTAGGTTTTATTCAGCACAAATCCAAAGCTCCCTTCTTGCTGGTGATCGCATAAAAAGACCACCGTTCGAATGAAATTCGGGTCCTTTAAAAAAGGGTCAGCGATGAGCAATATGCCGGGAGCCAGGCTTTCCATACCATCTAAATTAAATAATCGTGGCAGATTTTAAAATATTTTATGCAAAAACATTTCTAATTTAAACACTGTCCTTTCATAGAAAATAATGGTAAAACGGAAAGGTCTCAGCAAAATCGCGTTCTTTGTGAAGCCAGTGTTAAAAAATCTGCTGCGACTGGCCTTAAAACCTTTAAACCTTATGTTGTTTCGATAGATTTGCAATCCGGCGATTGCCCTGCTTGCTGTGGGACAATTGATTAAAAAGGCGTCAGGTGAAAAAAATATTCCCAATTATTGTTGTTCTTATTACATTATCGCTTATCGGCATCATTTATATCCAGATAAATTGGATATTGACAATGGTTGAGAACAAGCAGGAAGAATTTATTCATAAGGTTACGTATGGAGTGATGACAGATGTAGGGCAGGAGCTTATGCAGCAAAAAAATTTTTCGCCAAATCTCAACACACTACGCTTTCGACCAGGAACTACTTTCCACCCAACCGATCAGTTTATGATGGAACTCATGAAACCCCCAACTATTGGTCAGATTTTCACGCAGGCTCAGATAGAAGATAAACTGCAGAAGGCATTTGACAAATACGGTTTGGGGGGCACTAAATTTGAGTTCGGCATCACATCAGATATGAACATCGAACGCATGTCGAAGGATTTTCTGAAGGCCGTGGAAGATTCGGCCAATAGCAACAACCTGAGACTGTTTTCACTTCTGCAAATCCAGGGCGAAAACAATTTGAATGTTACTTTACCCACGGAATCGCTTGCTCTGGTGGTACCTAACTATAAAAATATTGTCATAAAACAGATGTACTGGAAAATTGCTGGGGTGATTTTTTTCACATTGATGATCATTGCTGCATTCTATATTACGGTGCGTACTTTGCTGGTGCAAAAAAAACTGAGCGAGATCAAAAATGATTTTATCAATAACATGACGCACGAATTCAAGACACCTCTTGCAACCATTTCCCTGGCTGTGGATGCGCTTCGTAACGAAAAAGTGATTCATGACAGGCAGAAGTCAGATTACTTCAGCGCAATCATCAAGGAAGAAAATAAGCGCATGAACAAGCAGGTAGAAACCATTTTACAGGCTGCGCTCCTGGACAGACAAGAGCTCCAGTTGAACTTGCAGCCGGTGCATATTCATGAGATCATCCAAGAAGTGAAGGCTAATTTTCAATTGCAGTTGCAGGAAAAAAAGGGCCAGGCTATTCTGCAATTAAATGCAAGTAATGATTTGCTGGAAGTGGATGATGTCCATTTTGCCAACCTGATCTCGAACTTGGTGGATAATGCGATCAAATATTCCAACGATAATCTGGTAATAAAAATAACTACCCACAACACGAAAAGAAATCTGCTGATCCGGTTTGAAGATAACGGCATCGGCATGAATAAAGAAACGCAGCGGCGCATTTTCGAAAAATTTTATCGTGCGCACACCGGAAATCTACACAATGTAAAGGGATTTGGACTTGGTCTCAGCTACGTGAAAACCATTGTGGATGCACATTTCGGAAAAATTAAAGTGGAAGGCACAGTGGGCAAAGGCACCGCATTCACCATGGAGTTTCCCTTAATGAAAGAATCAGCATAGATACTCCTTACCGAAAAACAAACACCCGTCTCCATAGCTCAGGAACCGGAAATTATTATTCAACGCATGCTCGTAAACTTTCTTCCAGTCTTCACCTATCAGCGCGGCAACCAAAAGCAATAATGTGGATTGGGGCTGATGAAAATTTGTGATAAGCCCATTGATAATTTTGAATTGATATCCGGGAGCTATTAATAATTGTGTTGTGGTAATTAATTTATGGAGACTATTTTTTTCCATCCACTCGATCAATGATTGCAAGGATATTTTTTTGTGCATGTTTTGATTGGAAATTTCATACGGTTCCCATTGCCGGACAATCAAGTTTTCTGGTCTGATATCCGGTTGCGCAATTGTTTTCAATCCAAGCCAGTAAAGGCTTTCAATGGTCCGCAAGGAAGTTGTGCCAACTGGAATTATATTACTATCAAGACTTCGGAAGAGGAATTTTATTGTGGCAATCGATACTTCCATAAATTCTGCGTGCATAACATGCTGCTCCAGCCTTTTGCTTTTAACCGGCTTAAAAGTCCCGGCGCCTACATGTAGGGTGACAAAAACATTTGGGATAAGCTTATCATTGAGTTGATGCAATATCGAATCGCTAAAATGTAAGCCTGCTGTGGGTGCTGCAACGGAGCCATCCCGTTTTGCATATACGGTCTGATACCTTTCGGCATCCTGGGCTTCGGTTTCTCTTTTAATATATGGTGGCAGCGGGATGCGCCCTGCAACATGCAATAATTCAGCAAAATGGAGCTCACCCGGTTTCCATACAAATTCGATGATGAAATAGTCATCCTGCTTTTTGATGAAACAAGCCTGGAGAACGATTGGGGTCGGGTGGTGCATTATTTTCTTTTCGAGTACCTGTCCATGCTTCCATTTGGAAGCACCGCCAATGAGGCATTTCCATAAAACTCTTTGCTGCTGTCTAAAGCCGGTGGGAATATCTCCATATATTTCGAAAGGCTCGAGACAAAAGATTTCTATTGTAGCACCGGAGGATTTTTGAAATATTATCCTTGCTTCCACCACTTTTGTATCATTAAAAATTAACAAAGGATTTTCAGGGAGGCGCTGAGTAATATTTCGGTATGAGTCGTCTGAAATATTTCCGTTTTTATAGACTAATAATTTAGATGCGTCTCTTTGAGTCAGGGGATATTTTGCGATTTTTTCTTCCGGCAGGTTATAGGTATAATCAAGGATAGAAATGTCTTTAGGGTGCATAATAATTACAGCTAACTGCCGCGATTTTTATTTTCTGTATATTTTATTTTTATCTTTTTGCAAGGGGCACAACCAGTTTCAGCCCGCTCCACTGTGCGCTCACAGCGCAGACTTTCACATCAACCAAATCATTTTTCAAAGCATAGTTGCGTATAACCGTTTCCGTTAGATCTGTATCAATACCTGCGCCTTTTTTGTACCAAGAGACCCATATAATTATTTTTGTATTTTTTTTAATAACCAGCTTTAGTTTCGCCATCTCTTTTTCAAATTCCTTTATTGATTTTGCAAAAAGGTGAACAAAATCCGGAACTTCTCTTTTAGTTGTAATCTGGTAAGAAATATCCTTCTCTAAAAGCGTAAAATAATCACCCGGAGCGTTAAGTAACTGCACTTTCATTTGGTCTTTGACGCCAAGCTTTTGGAGAAGTGGCGTTCCGGAATACCCCGCCGTTGTTGCCATATATTTTTCTTGAATGTTTTCTATCCTTACACTTCTGCACAGCAATCCACATGTTATGCACGCAAATATCTGCCAATAAATTAGTTTAACGAACTATATGCTTGCCTAGGCTGATTCTTCGGGATAATAAAGTTGTGGAAAAATTAAATTCCCAGAAATTTGATTGTCAGGTGGGAAAAAGTGTTATTTTGTGTAGATTTTTATTTATTTTGAAACAAATCCTCATAAATGATTGGTTTTCTGGGCGAATACGAAGCTACGCTCGACCCGAAAGGTCGCTTCCTGCTGCCGGCTGGATTTAAAAAGCAATTACCGGAACAAGGGAATGCGCAGTTTGTGATCAGCCGGGGATTTGAAAAATGTCTGACCCTGTATCCTATAAAAAACTGGGAACCCATATTCGAAAATCTAAGCAAACTGAATGATTTTGACCCCAAAGTTCGCGAATTCAGGAGATATTTTTTGAATGGAGCCACGATGATGGATTTGGATTCGGCTGGCAGGCTTTTGGTGCCGCAAAATCTGAGGGAGCATGCAAGCCTGGAAAAAGATATCGTATTGGTGTCGGCTGTGAGCAAAATTGAAATCTGGGATAGTAATAAGTATAAACAGCTCTTTGAATCTCTCTCACCGGAATCGTTTAGTAACCTCGCTAATGAAGTGATGAATGGCAAGACGATGGGTTGAATATTTGAAACCTCGGACGGTATGGGCAAGCAAGAAAAAAAATACGAACAGCAAGCTAATGCAACCGGTGAATCCATCAACCCATATCACCGGCCGGTCTTGCTGAACGAAGCAATAGAGGGCATGAACATCCAGGATGACGGCATCTACGTGGATTGCACCTTTGGAGGCGGAGGCCATTCAAATGAAATTTTGAAACGATTGGGTAAGCGAGGAAAATTATTTGCTTTTGATCAAGATGCAAATGCGGCAATTAATCTGCCTGCTGATGGGCGTATTGTTTTTGTACCGCATAACTTTCGCCATCTGCAAAGATTTTTGCGGCTCCACAAAACAACAAAGGTTGATGGCATCCTTGCTGACCTGGGAGTGAGTAGCCATCAGTTTGACGAAGCAGACCGAGGGTTCTCTATCCGCTTTGATGGCGATCTGGATATGCGCATGGATAAACGCCAATCATTAACCGCTTTTGAAGTGGTAAGCAACTATTCCGAACTGCAATTGCACAAGCTTTTTGAACACTACGGGGAGGTGACAAATGCAAGAACATTAGCAAAGACAATTGTGCATGTGCGCAATACGGCATCGCTGAAAACCATTCAGAATTTTAAAAGTACACTGGGCGCAATGGTAAAAGGGAATCCAAATAAATACTTTGCCCAAGTGTTCCAGGCTTTGCGGATTGAAGTCAATGATGAACTCGGTGCCCTGAAAGAAATGCTTGGACAAACCACTGATGTGCTTAAACACGGCGGCAGGATTGCTGTCATCACTTTTCATTCTCTTGAAGACAGGATCGTGAAGAATTTTTTTAAGAAAGGGTCATTTACCGAAGAAGATCAGACTAACCCGTTCGCGCAAAGCACTATTGAACCTGCATTACAAGCGGTAACAAAAAAACCGATTACGCCAAGTGCAGAGGAACTCAAAGAAAACCCAAGATCACGGAGTGCCAAATTGCGTATAGCAGAACGCTTACCGAATTAAGGAAATATTATATTATGCTCTATAGACAAAATAGAAATCTTAAATATCCCTGAATTTCCGCTAATAAAAATAACATGGACGCCCAAGCGCAGAATAAAGAAATGAAGATGGAATGGAAGAAATTTTTAAGCCATAAATGGATAGTAAAGAACATCCGGTTCTTTCTGTTCCTTGCTGGAATCGCTGTGATCTATATATATAATGGCCATTATGGGGATAAGACAATCCGCAACATCAATAGAGCAACAAGTGAATTGAAAGAATTGCAATACGAATACAAGACATTGAAAAGCGAGGTGATGTTCCGCAGTAAGCAAAGCGAACTGGCAAAAGCGGTTGAGCCGTTC
>DATMMJ010000421.1:0-3282 GCA_035569795.1 Puia sp.
AAAATCATTCGAAGCATTTTTGTACAGGGATGCCTTGTTTACCTACCTGCATTTTCAGTATAATGGTTTTTTCACTATGGCCATATTTGCGTTACTGTTTAATCATCTGAGCAAAAACATCAGTGCCAAAACGCAAAAAAATATTTACAGGTTTGCCATTTCGCTCTGCATTTCTACAGTACCTTCCTTGTTTTTGTCCTACTTATGGCAAGATCCCAATCAATGGCTGCGCCTCATTGCAGTCGCAGGAAGCGTGCTGCTTTTATTGACCTGCTTTGCATTTATAATTTCTGCACGGTCCTTACTTAGTAATTACTTGGACCAAAAACCAGTGATCCGGTTTTTGGTATTGTTATCCATGAGCGCATTCCTGCTGAAATTATTTTTGCAATGCTTCACTATTTTTCCAGAGATAGGCAATGCAATATTCGGCAACAGGCCAATCATCATGGGGTTCCTCCATCTGGTATTCCTGGGGTTTGTGAGCCTTTTTATTCTGGCGTTTTTTACAAAAATAAATTTGCTTGATGGTGAAAAAACTTCAACAAAAAGCGCATTGCTTGTTTTTGCGGCTGCCGTTGTACTCAACGAAGCGTTGTTGATAACTCAAGGGCTAGCAACTATGTTTATCCCTGGAAGCGCCTTGTTTCCGTGGCTGCTTTGGATAGCGGCCATTTGTTTATTTTTGGGAACCATTTTAATCGCTATCGCCCGGATACAAACTAACAAACAGCACTAATTCTTCTCACTTTTTCCCGTCGTTTTTACGCATGAACTCAAGCACGTCCCTTGCCTGTTCATCAGTGAGATCCTGATTGGGCATTCTTATCAAGCACACCACCATATCGGCTTGTGCTGCAAGGTCTTTATCAAGCATCACCTTTGTATTCGTGATCCAGTTCATGATCCATTCAGGCGTCCTTCTGTCAGTGACACCATACCACCCTGGTCCTACCAATAATTCTGTTGTCAGTTTGTGGCAGGCAAAACATTTTGTTTGGTAAACGTCCTGGCCATCGGATGCCATCTTTTCATCCAATGGATGCGTAAGTTGAATATTTTTGAAGCGACCTATCCCTTTGGAATTAATGCCCGCAAGGATTACAACGGTATCCGACTTCGCCTTAACGGGATTGCTGTCCGTTGCAGTGGAGTCGGCAGCGCCAGCAGGTGGTTGATTTGAGCTGCATTGCACAGCCAAAATACAAATGCCCGCAATTATAAGAGCAAGAAATGAGCGTTTCATATTTCTATATTTATTTCGTGTAAAAACAAGTTAGATTATTACCGGGTTAAAAACACAACTATTTTATTTCTTTCAGCCTGCCAGGGTCGATGCTACCATTGCAATGCAAGGATTTGCGCTAGAAAAAAAATTATTTCTTTTTCCCACCTTTTGCAAGCGTGCGAATAAAATTAACCAGCTCCCATCTTTGCTGATCAGAAAATATTTTTTTGTATCCAGGCATTGGGGTCCTTCCTTCTGTGAGTTTCCAAAAAATCGCGCCGTCTGTTTGACCTTGCACTGCCGCAGAAGTATGGTCTGCCGGCCTGGGGTTAAGTCCCTGGGATGCCGGGCCATCGCCCTTGCCCTTCTCCCCATGGCAGGGCCCACAATTGGCAACATACAATGTCTTGGCTTCAGCAATTACACCGGCGTTGCCCGCTAGCGGATTCTTCACGTTATCAGCATCTTTGGGAGCTGCCCAAGGAGTACTTTGAGCAAAAGATTGGAAAAAAACAAAGACAAATACTGGTAAAGCAAGGATAATAACCAAGCTTTTAAAATGGAACGCAGACTTGCGTATAAATTCTTCTTTCATAAAATATCTAAATTTTAGTTTTAAATTTGTAAATCAGAAAATGAGGTAATAAAGCTAACCTTTAATTAAAACAAAAAGATGATTTTTGTCATACAATTTGGACAAAAACCTGCACATTAAAAAGTCAACCACATTTTCTACCCTTCCCGGACCTTAGAGATAAAGGAAAATGTCGTTTTCAAGCATTCCTGTCATATAAAATCGCCGGGAGTGTCTCAAACTATTGAAGGGTTTCTGCTATTAAATAAAGGCAGATGCCCTGCTCCTAAATTACAAGATCAAAAAAAAATTTGTTGGAAGGGGGGTTGTGTCGTGGTTATTAAAGCGTTAACTAATTCTGATTTCCTTTCCGGTAATAAAAAATAGCCCAACTTGCATGTTGAATTAAATGAGCAAACCATGAATAAAAAATTATTGCTGATTGTTTTTCTCGGTATAGTGCAAGCAAATGCAATAGCGCAGTCACCCAGCATCGATACCGTCGCAGTTTCTATTCTGGATCACATGACCGCGATGATAGGCGACCTGAACTCGTGCAGCGTTGCCATACATTCAAATTACGACATAAATAGCCGGGAACTTGGCCTGGTAAAACACGCAAACGATGATCAATTATACCTGCATGGGCCAAATAAGTTGTTGGTGAGATCCGAAGGAGACAAGGGATCACGCACTCTTTTATATAATGGCAAGGCGCTTATCTATTATTCGCTTGACAAAAATCAATATGGACAGATACAGTCACAGTCACCTGTTATGGATATGATCGATTCTGTCAATAAGATATATGGCATCGAATTCCCCGGAGCCGATTTCTTTTATCCCACATTTGTGGACGATATTCTAGCAGAGGCAAAAAAACTTGCATTCCTTGGAACTACTAAGGTAGGAGACAAAGAATGTTTCCATATTGCGGGAATTGCAAAGGACAAAACTTTCCAGTTCTGGGTATCTGACGACGCATTTTATTTGCCGATGAAAATGGTGATTGTGCACACGGCGAAAGAAAATAGCCCGCAATTTGAAGCTGTCTTTTCAAACTGGCAAATCAATCCAGATTTGCCTGATGCGTTGTTCGAATTCCATGCGCCGCCCCACGCAAAAAAAATAAAGATGGTCGCTAAGGCTCAAAAAAAATAATTATCTATAGATTAACTTTCAAATATGAAAATCTCTTTTAAACTACAATTTTTTTTCGCTGTTTGTACAATGCTCCTTGCCACAGCCATCTGTCCACAGCAAGGCGTGGCACAGCGGTTCAACCATGGTGGAGGTGGTGGTGGCAATGCCAGAGCGCCGATGCCTGTTTACCACCCTGCGCCTAGCCCCGCTCCTATGAGAAGGCAGGAAACACCTGTGGTTCAGCCAAACCGGGCCACAATAAACGGAGGAGGTCGCAACATTGGCAACCATGATTTCAACCGCAATGCAAATGTGAATGTACATGAAAATGTCACCG
>DATMMJ010000422.1:0-6189 GCA_035569795.1 Puia sp.
GATGGCCTTACTGGAGGGATATAATTTTGTGTACACCCTGCAAATAGTAAGATCAGTAAAGTATAAAATAATTTTTTCATTCCAACTCATTAAAATCTGAGATTAAAATTCAAATAAGGTATAGCGCTTCCAAAAATAGAAAGTTTGTACCCGTTAATGACCCCATTTTCTGAAACATAATAAACCGAATACGGGTTTTTTCTTCCGGTTAGATTATATACTCCAATAGTCCAGGAGTTATGTATTTTCTGATAGATTTTATGGTTGCCTTCAATATTCATGGAAAAGTCCATCCTGAAATAATCGGGTATGCGATAGGCATTTCTGTCTGTATATAAAGTACGTACAGAGCCTGCATAGGTATACACACCTGCAGGCAGAGTGATTGGACGGCCAGTGCTATAGGTTGTATTTAATGAAAGGCTAAACCGATGGTTCACCCTGTAATTACTCACAACAGTTGCATCGTTTGGGATATCATAATTGGCGGGGTAATACGCGCCACTATTGATTATTTGGCCTTTGGCAGGATCATTCATTCTTAAAAAAGTGCGTGACCACGAGTAACTTATCCAACCATTTATTTTGCCGGTGAGTTTTTTGATCAGTAACTCCACGCCGTAAGCCTTTCCCGTAGTCGGTACCACATCGGTTTCAATATGAGGGTTCATTACCAGCACTGCTCCGCTTTCATAATCAAGATAGTTTTTGATGCTTTTATAATAGACTTCAAGCGAGGTTTCAATGGTATTTGATTTCAAGTTTTTATAAAGTCCTAAAGAAATTTGATCTCCGGATTGCGGCCTAATATTCGGGTCGCTTAATTTCCAGATATCCGTAGGCGCCATGGAGGTAGTATTTGAAAGTGAATGAATATACTGGCGCTGCGTGTTGAAGCCTGCTTTTATTGAAAAACTATCGCTTATGGCATATCTTACACTCATTCGGAATTCCGGCGCTCCATAGGTTTTAATGATAGCGCCGCTTCCATAATAAACAGTATTAGTGAAACTACTTTGGGTTTTGGGTACGTCTTGTTCATACCTATTTACATTTTGTGGCCCGAGGTAACCGTAAACAGACAACCGGACCCCTGCGTCAATTGAAACAGCTGGCGAAATTCTGTAATGGTCACTTACATATAAGGCAGTTTCTAAAGCCTGTTCTGCAGCGATCGTATTAGGCATTACCAACGATTGATTTCCTTCGGGCTGGTAGGAGCCGGGATGAAGTTTGTATAACAGCCAGTTTGTTCCCGCTTCAAAAGTATGTTTACTATTATAGTAATAAGTAAAATCTGTTTTGAGATAGTACTGGTTAATATTAAATGACAAGCTGTACGCAGATAGCGGAATTGATTGGCTTGCTATTTTATATGCATACCGGTCGTAGCCTACGGTGATAATACCATTAAATTTATTATTAAAAACATGTTTCCATTTTAAAGAAATATTTTTGTTGCCATAACCGTACAACGTGTCGCTATTAAGGTTAAATCGATCCTGGCTTGTATATACCGTTATGTAAGCGCTGTTTTTTTTATTGAGTTCATAGCTGATGTTTAAATTAAGATCATAAAAAGAAGCCCTGCTCTTTTTATATTGATCCGGCAACAAATTTAAAAGCCAGTCAGCGTAGGTGGTTCTGCCACCAACGATGAACGAGGATTTATCTTTAATCAACGGGCCTTCTATTTCAAGCCTGCTGGTTAACGGGCCAACACCTGCTGAACCAGAGATTTCTTTTTTATTTCCTTCCTTACTGTTGATATTAAGCACCGAGGAGAGACGGCCTCCGTACTTTGCCGGAATGCTGCTTTTATATAATTCAACTTCTTTAACTACTTCAGGATTGAAGGCCGAAAACAATCCAAAAAAATGGGATGGATTATAAATGGTTGCATCATTAAATAATATTAGGTTTTGATCGGCGGCTCCTCCACGTACATTTAATCCAGTGCTTGCTTCTCCAACAGTTTTAACCCCCGGCAGTGTGGTTACTACCCTCAGGACATCGGCTTCTCCAAAAATCACAGGAACTTGTTTTATAACTTTGATATCCAATTTTTGCAGGCCCATTTGTGCGCCTTTTACATTACTCAGCTTCTGGGCAGAAATGATAACCTTTTTAAGCGCAATAATTGTCTGATGCATTTCAATGTTCAGCTTCCCATCGCCATATAATAGGATTTGCCGCCGCGTATCTTTCATTCCAATATTTTGGACGTCCAACACATAACGTCCTTTGTGCAGGGAAAGGGAATAATAACCGTACTGATCCGTGGATACCCCCATTTTAGTATTTTCAATATTAATGGATGCGCCTGCAAGAGGTTCCCCGGTTTTGGCATCTTTTACGTAACCCGCTATGGTAGCAATCCCTGTCGCATTATAAGCGGATTTATCTCCAATCTCAACAGTCTTGTATTCTATCCATGTTTTTTTCTCCTCTGCATCGTCCGGCTCCGCAAATTCCGCCCCCTTTTTTTTATTCTGGGAACGATAGTCCCTAGCGAGTGAGTCGGGCGTAAAAGAAAAATTTAACGGGTTTCCTTTTGTAAAAAACATATGATTTTCGCCATCAAGCGCATAGTAAATATCTGTATTCACCAGCGCCTGGTCCAGCACTTTGTATAAAGACAACCTGTTTGCATGTATAGTTATCTTCCCAGAGTCGAAAATAGCGGAATCGTAGAAAAAGCGGGTGTTTGTTTGCTCTTCTACTTTATTAAGAAATTCCAGGATCGGGGCTTCCTTACAATCTACAGTAATCAGCAATGAACTATCACTTTGCCCGTGTGCATAAAAGCCGAGAAAGGAAAATATAAAAAATAATAATGTGCAACAGGTCTGTTTCATTTTATTTTGTTAGCTGGTCACTGTACACAGCAACTTTCTCCAAAAGGTTATCTGTATCTTTTTTGAAATTCAACTTATTGGTTTTTATAAAATGCTTAATTTCATTTTTCTGTTGTGGAAAAAAATCCAGCAATGCTTTTTGGTTTTTAATTTTGAAATACTCATTATTTTTTCTAAAATAATACACTGATTTCAAGTCAATGACCCGTGTCTTTCCTTCAACGGAAAAAGTTACAATTTCACGAATGGTCTTTATTTCTTTTTTCAACACACACAAGTTACCATCATACAAAATATTGTAAAACCCTGCTTGCGGTGTGGAATTACTAAGGCTGTCATTGAGGATGTGAATAAACCGGTAATTCAAAATGGTAAAGCTGGATATCCTGTCGTTTGATAATTGAATTCTGTGGCTTTCATCCTGCATTATGAGTACATCCATCAGGTCATCATAGAGCAGGTCGACATCGGTGTACACTATTTTGTCATATACAATTGTACCTCTTTGCGCTTTATCAGTAAGAAAAAAAGGATTGCCTGCTGCAAAAACAAAAGGGTATCCAGTATATTGGGTACCGTTATAAAGGCTAGACTGATCGCCTGCAGATCGATAATAAAATGCCAAGGCGTTATTTATTGTTCTTATGTATGAAATGCTATCCTCCGTTGGTGGTTGAGCAAATATTGCAACTGCTGGAAACCAATGGCAAAGCAGGAATAGGCATATTCTGATTTGACAACGCAGATACATTCAGCAAGGATTAGCCATTAATTCATTTTGAAAAATTAGCCATTATTAATTTTTATGCAGAATGAAATTACATTTAATTTTCTATTACAGCTGCTAAATAAACTATAGAATAGTAAACTATTGAGTGGGACTTACATGATCATTCCAAACATTTTTAATATGTCAAACCTAATTTGCTAATCTTTTGCCGGTAGCCTTTCAATCAATTGCAAAGGCGCATTCTTCAATACTTGATGGCCTGCGCGCAGCAAGCCAAAGAGGCGATGGTTGACCAGGAAAGTATTGTACTACAGTTAATAACTTTTTGGCAGCAAATAAAACGGATGTTGACCAAACTAAAAATAAACGCAATAATGTATTAATTACATCCGCCAATAATGTAATTTCGAAAAGACAATGTTTTTATCAAGGTTCCCCATTTTTTCCCGTCTGAATTTTAAAACCAAAACAACTTATATGAACACCATTAACTGGAAGCTGATTTTTAGTTTGTCCATTTTCGGATTGCTGATGGGCATTGCTACCGTTTCTCTCGTACCCGAAAAAGCTGAGCCGGTAGGCTGGCTTTTCATTTTTATCATCTGCGCTTATTTCGTAGCTAAGAAAGCCCCATCAAGATATTTTTTGCATGGTTTTTTAATAAGCATAGTGAATAGCGTTTGGATAACCTCGTCACATGTTTTCTCAGCTGCGACTTATATCGCCAACCATCCAAGTGCAGCCAGCATGAATGCAAAAATGCCTTTATTGATGCAGCAACACCAGAGGTTAACCATGGCAATCATGGGATTGCCTTTCGGCGCAATTTTCGGGCTGGTACTTGGGTTGTTCTGTTATATTGCGTCTAAAATAATTAAGAAGTAAAATCCTCTCTAATTCTAATCGCGTGAATTAATTTATTTAAACTCAAAACAGGAATGGCTGATATTATGAAAATAAAAAGGTTAAGCCAATCGATTACCCATCTCCAGCAAAAAGGTATTTAACCCCCATGTGGAGCTGAATTCCAGGGGCTGTCATATCAGTCCGCTCCCTCGGACATAGCGGACAAGGTCTGCATTTGTTTTCAAATTCATTTTTTTGAGTATTCTTGCACGATACGTGCTGATGGTGGTCGGGCTGAGAGAAAGCTGACTTGCAATTTCTAAGATGGGTTTCCCCGAAGCAAGCAGCTTCATGACATGAAGCTCTCTGTCTGAGAGTAATTCATGTGGCGCTTTACCTGCTTCTGTGCTTAAATCGTTGGCTAATTTTTCAGCGATAGAGGCTGTGATATATTTACGGCCCTGCAAAACCCGCTGTACACCTTTGACTAATTCCGTAGGCGCTGCATCCTTATTTATGTATCCTGAAGCTCCAGCTTTCAAGACTTGTATAGCGTATTGGTCTTCCGGATAAATGCTCAGCACAAGCAAAGGTATCCCTGGCGAATGTTGTTTTATCTCCCGAAGCGCATCCATGCCACTGCGCCCGGGCATGGAGAGATCTGTAATTATCAGATCCCATGCTTCATGGATCGCTTTGTTTAATAGGGAGTCACCATCTGCGGCTTCTTCAATGTGGGCAGACGGATATGCATCCAGCAAGATTTCTCTAAGCCCTTTGCGTAATATCGCATGGTCATCGGCTAGTAAGATCCGCATAAAGATGTACTATTAATTTACCGCCAACGCCAACAAAAGCAAGCACCGGTGGGGCTGCCTGGTTTAATGGAATGGCGTGATTTGCTTAATACTGTAAATGACTGCTTTGCAAAGGTAGTATAGATACTGTTTGTGGATAGCGTTAAAAAACTTTTTTAAAAAAAATCAGAGGTAAGCGGTTGGAGTCTTGCGAATCGATCACATTATTTTATGAATGGAAGAAGTATCCATTTGTAAAAAATAAAAATCCTGATTTTTATTTCAGGATTTTCAAAGATAATTTGGACGGGTTTTTCTTTTAGAAGGATCGGATTTGATAATTTGGTCTTTCTCTGTATTGGATGAATCAAATGTAAATTGTTTTTGCATGCTACGCAAGAGAGGAATCCCCCGATTTTTATTAGTAGTTCTACGAGAGTCATTACAGGAAATCAAAAAAAACCTTCTATTGTTAAGTCCCCATACATAGAAAATCATTTCCTCTCATTTTCAAGGAATGCGTAAATAATCTGATATCAATAAATTCTTCTTGTTCCCATTGAATGAAAATATTAGATATGTCCATCCTCTCAGCCAGGACTTGCCGGGAAGAAAACGCCCAGAAGTAAGATCACTTCTCAATAATTTTGAGTAGACCATTGACTAGAATCTTAAACAGATGATAATGGGGACTGATGCGTTACTCCATGAAAAAGGAAATAATTTCTCCTGCGGATTTTTATTTTTTCGTAATTTTTCAAAAAAAGGAAGGTTCTGCATTTAGCAAACGGAAGTTGAAATGAGGACCCGTGCGTTTCAGGGTAGCTGTTAGAACCTGGATAAAACAAAGGAAATCCAAATAATGAAAGAAGCAGTGCGCTTAAAATATGGCCAACCTGATATTTTAGAAATCAAAGAGGTTGAAAAACCATCTCCCGGACGAGCATGCTGCATTGGT
>DATMMJ010000423.1:0-7643 GCA_035569795.1 Puia sp.
TAAGCAGTCGAAAGAAAAAATGGACATACTCAAAGCGCTAGGCGCTGAAGTGATTGTATGCCCAACCAATGTGGAGCCTGAAGACCCCCGCAGTTATTATTCCGTTGCAAAAAGGCTGAGCAGAGATATCCCAAATTCTTATCTCTGCAATCAGTACGACAACCTTGCCAACAGGCTTGCGCATTACGAAACAACTGGCCCCGAGATATGGAACCAGACCGAGGGAAAGATTACGCATTTCATCTGCACTGCCGGAACCGGCGGAACTGTTACAGGTGCAGCGATGTATCTCAAAGAAAAAAACCCTGAAATAAAAGTTTGGGCTATTGATGTGTACGGATCACTGCTCACAAAATATTTTCGCACAGGGGAAGTCGATATGAACGAAGTGCATCCTTATATTTCAGAAGGGTTTGGTGAGGATTTTGTACCGGAAAACTACGATATGAAAGTGATTGATCATTTCGAACAAGTCACTGATAAAGATGGTGCAATAATGGCTAGACGCATTGCAAAAGAGGAAGGTTTATTCTGCGGATATAGCGCAGGATCCTGTTTGCAGGGATTGATGCAACTGAAAAGCAAATTGAAAGCAGGCGATCTTGTCGTTTGCGTTTTTCATGATCATGGAAGCCGCTATGTTGCCAAAATTTATAACGACCAATGGATGATGGAACGGGGCTTTCTTGAAGTAAAAACATTTAAGGATATCGTAAATGGACGCGGCGAGAAGAAACTGATCACCATCACTGCAGAACGGACCGTTGCGGATGCTTTTGATCTGATGCAGAAATATAACATCGAGAACTTGCCCGTAATGCAAAACGAAGATATCTCCGGTGCAGTAAGCGAAAGCGGTCTATTCAGCAAAATGATGAAAGACGGCCAGGATATCAGATTCAAAAGAATCTATGATGTGCTTGAAAGCGCTTATCCGATTGTTTCATTCGATACACCGATGGAAAGATTAAGCAGCTTGATCACTAAGGAAAACGGCGCTGTGCTTGCAAAAGACGATACCGGTAATTATCATATCGTTACAAAGTATGATGTGATACAAGCATTCGGAAGTTGAAGCCGGTTCCTGCTTAGCGGTTGCAGGCCTTCAATACGGCATGCTTTTAATATTAGAACGCCTATTAAATTTGAAGGGATGGATCTTTACTTAAAACGTTCCGTTGGACCATTAGTCAGCCGCGGGGGAGTTGCTTTTTTTGCTGAAAAAACATCCTATTCATCTCTACAATATAATTCTCGACCTACTGATTCCCGGATCCATAAACAACAAACTTCAACCAACGCATGCGTATCATCTCACTCGTTCCTTCTTTGACTGAACTATTGTTTGATCTTGGGCTTGACGAAGAGGTAGTTGGCATCACCAAATTTTGCGTGCATCCTGATAAATGGTTCCATAACAAAACAAGAGTAGGCGGGACAAAAAATATTAGGACGGAGGTCATCCATGAGCTCAACCCGGACCTTATTATTGCCAATAAAGAGGAGAACACAAAAGAACAAATTGAGAAATTAGCTGAGAACTACCAGGTATGGGTAACAGATATTAAGACACTAGACAGTGCAATGGAAATGCTAAAAAACCTCGGTGAGCTAACAAATAGGAACCTCAAAGCGAATCTATTGACTGTTGAAATCAGAGAAGGGTTCGCTCAGCTGAAAAAGCATCTGGAAATTGGGCACCGGAAACTGAGAACTGGCTACCTCATTTGGCGCAACCCTTACATGGTGGCTGGTGGTGACACTTTTATAAATAATATGATGGATTACTGTGGCTTTGAAAATACTTTCAAAAAAACAAGTCGCTATCCCCAAATAACCATCGAAGAGCTCTCACTAACCCATTGTGAATTGCTTTTGCTTTCCTCAGAACCATTTCCCTTCAAACAAAAACATATTGCATCATTGCAACCACAACTACCCGACACAAAAATTATTTTGGTTGATGGCGAAATGTTTAGTTGGTACGGCAGCAGATTGTTATACGCACCAGGGTATTTTCTGGAATTGATTAAAGACTTGCAAAGATAGTTTCTCTGTAAGAGCATAGTATCCCCGCCTTCTCCATATGTACCATGTGCTGTTTTTGCAGCCACACCTTTATTTATTTATTGCATTATTACGATAACGAGGATTCTATCAAACTTTCATCATTGTGCAAAATGAAAAGGCGCAAAGAAGACAATGTTCCTTTCGCTATTTGGGTAGTTTTCTCTGTGTGGAACTTAAATTGTAATTTCATTTCATGAGCTTTTTTGATGAGCAAAAAGCATATCGGTCTGAAGATAATATCAAGCCTTCTCGGAAAAAACCCATCTTCCCCGTAGAGGACATGTTGCGCAATTATTTAAAGAATCAGGGGCGTGAAGTGAAGCTGCCAGTTACATATAGAGACCTTATTCATTTTATTTCCTCCGTGCCTCTGAAAGACAAAAACGGCAATAGCACGTTGTGGGAAACGGTTGTGTACGACATGAAGCATTGGGGGTTCATTCGCGAAGGGCTTGTAAAAATTTATGCCATTCTAAAAACGGAAGGAGATCTTACGTTTACAAAACACCTTGACGTCTCCAGGGTTGATTTCTGCAGCTTTGCCAATTCCAATCCTTTCCGCATCCGCATAGTGAACAAGTTCAACGACAACTACGATCACTACTATATCAAATTAGCTGATTCTTCCCGGGTGTATGGACTTGAACTCGAGCACCTGCTTTCGCCTAACCGCATCATTTACCACACGCACAATAACACGCTTGTCGAAGAGCATATCCCGGGAATACCAGGGGATATGTTCATCCAGAATTATATGAAAGATGACAGCATCAATAAAATAAGACTGGCTAAAGAATTCGTAAAATTCAATGAACGATGCTTTGTTCGACTGCTTGGCGATATGAGGTCATATAATTTTGTTGTCAACATTACTCCTGATATCGAAGATTTTCAGTATCGCATCCGAGCTATTGACTTTGACCAACAGTCTTATGAAGGGAAAAAAAACTTGTACCTCCCACAATTTTTCAAAGAGAATATTGCCTTTGTCGATCTTTGCATACAGCATCTCGATAAAGATTCTATCGAGCAATACCAGACTGAAGAAAGAACAATGATGGCTTTTCGCGTAGCCTCTTCGCGTTTCCGTTTGATGGAATTGTTGAGCATCATGGCAAAAGATAAAATATGCAAACCCGAAAAATTGGAACAACTAAGAAATGAACTGAGCTTTTATTTCCATGCGCCCATTTTTAGAAAATGCACATCAATGGGGCAGTTGGTCAAAAGACAGTTAAAACAAACGCTGCAAAGAAATCTAGCACTTATTCAAAAAAATCTAGGCAAATTTGAAGATTGAGTGTCTAAAAACAATGTACACAAAGTTATTTCAGCCGTGGCCACTGATATTTTTAAACTAACTGTATATTTACAGCCATTACAAAACAAAACAAAGTTTTTACACATGAAAAAATACAAGGCCGGCGTATTGTTCGGCGAAGAATTAGAAGCGTTGTATAGAGATGCAAAGGAAAATGAGTTCGCGTTGCCTGCTGTCAATTGCATCGGGACCGACAGCATTAATGCAACTTTGGAAACTGCTGCAAAAGTAAATTCACCAGTAATTATCCAGTTCTCAAACGGAGGCGCACAGTTCATCGCAGGCAAAGGCATGCCCAATGATCACTTGCAAGCAAATATTTCGGGCGGTGTTTCCGGCGCATTGCACATTCATCATGTGGCGAAATACTATGGCATACCCGTTATCGTGCATACCGATCATGCTGCAAAAAAATGGCTGCCATGGGTGAGCGGGCTGATTGATGCAGGGGTAGAGTATTATAAAGAGAAAAAACAGCCGCTGTACAGCTCCCACATGCTTGATCTTTCAGAAGAGCCGATTGAGGAAAACATTCACACATCCGTTGAATTTTTCAAACGCATGCAGCCACTAGGCATGGCCATCGAAATTGAACTAGGAGTGACCGGTGGTGAAGAAGATGGCGTTGACAACAGTGGTATAGAAAATGATAAATTGTACACGCAACCACAGCATGTTTCTTTTGCTTACCAGGAATTAAGCAAGGTGGGCAGACTATTCAGCGTTGCCGCTGCATTCGGAAATGTACATGGCGTTTACAGTCCGGGCAATGTGGAACTGAGGCCGGTTATTCTCCACAACAGCCAGGTATATATTGAAAAAGAATTGAAGACAGCGACAAAGCCCGTGTATTTTGTATTCCACGGTGGCAGCGGTTCTCCACAGCATCAGATACGCGAAGCGATAGGATACGGCGCGATAAAAATGAATATTGATACAGACATGCAGTGGGCGTTTTGGGAAGGCATTTTAAATTATTACACAAAAAACGAAGCCTATTTGCACGGACAACTTGGCAACCCGGAAGGTCCGCAAAAACCAAATAAGAAATATTACGACCCGCGCGCTTGGCTGCGCAAGGGCCAGGAAAATTTTATAAAAAGGCTGGAAGTGGCTTTTGAGGACCTCAATTGTATTAACAGGAATGCATAGCCGAACATTTTTACCTCAATTAAACCACTTCTTTTGAAGTGGTTTTTCTATTTTACCTTAAAAAAACAAAAGTCCTGCTCGCTGGTCATTATCTCAGGATGCTTTAATTTTTACTTCTACTTTCGTGCCGCACGGCTTTCCATATTCATCATATAAGTCGGCTATAGTCACTTCGCCATGTGCATGTTGCTGCTTATTAAGAATATTAATTCGTTCTTCTGTCAGGTTCATCCCCCCGCCCACATTTTGTGATTCATTCTGTTGCTGGCTCAGGATAACAGATTTCTGCCGACCGATTCCGTTATCTTTTATGGTATAAATAATGTAATTTTTTTCGAGCCTAGCTTTAACAGAGAGTTCCATATCCTTCTTATCACCCGGTACAATTCCGTGCATAATCGCATTTTCTATGTAAGGCTGAATCAATAAAGGGGGCACTTGATAGTCAGCACTCAGCAATTTTCTTTCAAAACTTGTCTTGTAAGAAAATTTATTGTTGTACCGTATTTGCTGCAGCTGTATATAAAGTTCCAATGCGATTTTGTCTTTGGAAATCGGTACGCTTTCCTTATTGCTGCTGTCCAATATCATATTGATCAGAGCAGCTAATTTTGTAAAATAATCACTGGCCGTCTGCTGACCATTTTTTACCAAGAAATTCTCAATGCTGTTAAAGCTGTTGAAAATAAAATGCGGGTTCATCTGGGCTTTTAAAGCCTGCATTTGTGTTTCAGCAACTTTTTGTTTGAACGCCGCTTCTTCCCTTTTCTTCTTAAATTGTATTGACCTGTTGACAAAAAATATAATGATTATCAGAAGCAGGAAAGAAACAATGGTCGTTATGAGCAATCTGTTTTTAATATTTATTTCTTCACTTTGCAGCCGCGCCAGTTCCTTGAGGTCATTATTTTCAACTTCTTTTCTTCTGATCATCCATTCGGCTTCTTTGATTATTACATTGCGTCTATTGTTCTCAGAAAACAAAGAATCAGCCGCATTCCTGTAGATGCGATAAAAATATAGAGAAGAGTCTTTATCCCTTTTTTTGTCATATACTGAAGATAATTGTTGTGCAGCATTGGAAATCCCATCCAAATAAGCAGTGCGTTTTGCAATGCTCAAGGCGCTGTCAAGTAAAATAATTTTTTTAATTAAGCTGATGTTTTTCAGATATTGAGCCTGAGCCAAATACACGTGGTGTTCATTTCTAAGGTCGTTTTGCAACTTTGCTTCTTGCAGAGCCTTTCTAAAAAAGAAATCAGCTGAATCAGTATTGTTGTCAATGGCATGCAATTTCCCGAAGCCTGTATAAAACTGGGAGAGGATATAGCTCTCATTCGACTTGAGCGCATACGGCATCCCCAGTAAAAGGTAGTCCTTTGACTCATCATACAATGCCTCTTCCAGCGCACACTCATGAAGCAATTCATAATTAACCGCAACACCACGCCAGGCCTGAACCCGCATGTTGATTGGAATAGCAGCTTCTGCATATTGCCTTGCTTTTTTATAGTCCTTTAAGATTTTAAAATTTTCTCCAATGTCATCAAATGAAACAGCTTTAAGCCGCAATGCGCCACATGAATCAGCAAGATCAATTGCTTTGAAATAAGCGTTGTTGCTGGCCTCAAAATTTCCAGAACTGTAAAGCAAAATGCCCAGGTTGATCTGTGCGAGCGCTTTGCCATATAAATAATGCATGCTATCGCTTACAGCAGAGACTTTTTCATAATAAGCAAAAGATTTCTTGACATCCCTTTCGCTCAGACGATAACTGATCCGGTGCAGGGTTAGAATATAAAGAGAGTCGATTTTCGGATGGATGTTTATCCAGTTAAGCAAACTGTCAACGTAATTTCCTTGCGCCCTTGCATTTACTGCAAGACAGCTCCCAAGCATCAGCGCAAAAAATAATTTGCCTGGTAAAATTTTTTCTACTCTCATTTATTTGAACGACAGTTTTATTAAATGGCATTTGGCAAGTGCAACATTTGAAACTTTTCGTTTCTGCAGAAACAAAAAAATATCTGAAAAGAGGTTTGCTTGATAAAATTAAGTTTTTTACGGCAATAGAAGCTAAGTAAGATAAATTTCAAATAAAAAAAATTTTAGATTAAATGGAGCAGATCATTTCTTTAATATCTTGGATTTACTGATGAATTATTCGGCCTGCATGTCCTCCTCCCCCTCGTCTTCACTCGTAGCTTCTTCGTCTTGTTCTGCATATTCATCTGCAGCACTAGCGAAATCAGCAAACCATCCTTTTTTCGAGATTAATGCATCGGGAGAACCCTCTTCAATAACCTCGCCGTCGGCAAGCACTATCACATAGTCTGCATCCCGAACCATCGAGTATCGGTGCGCAATAATGATCACCGTATTTTCTTTTCTTATTTCTTCAATTGTTCTCTTTATTTCTGCTTCGGTTGCATAATCCAGGTTGGCTGTTGCTTCATCCAGTATCAATATGCGAGGCTTTGCCACGAGCACCCGTGCAATTTGTATGCGCTGTCTTTCTCCGACGCTTAAACCAATGCCGCTCTCACCCACTTCAGTGCTCAAGCCATCAGGCAATCGCTTTATGGTATTTTCCATACCTGCTTCCGTTGCAGCTTTCTGCACTTCAGTATCCGTTGCGTCCGGGCGTTTATATCGAATATTATCGGCAAGTGTGCCGCTAAAAATCATGCCATCCGTTGCCACCGTTCCTATTTGCTGCCGCACAGAAGAGGCATCCAACGCTGCAATGTTTTGCCCATCAATCAAAATTTCCCCTCCTGAAATCTCATATAGCTTTAATAATAAATCAACAGTTGTTGTCTTGCCCGCGCCAGAGCTTCCAACCAAAGCAGTTACCTTGCCCGGCTCACAGACGAATGAAATACCGCTCAATATTTCCCGATCCGGTGCATAGCTGAAGTGCACATTCTTGAATTCTATCTTGCCATTTTTAATCTGCAAGTCTTTTGCGGATTTTTCTTCTGTGTTGCTATCAAGCAATTTGAATGCCCGTGCAATAGAAGCTATATTTTGCTGCAGCGCCACCCACAAGCTTGCCAGTGAATCTATTGGACCGTATAGCCTGTCAAGATACGCTACG
>DATMMJ010000424.1:0-2579 GCA_035569795.1 Puia sp.
CTGGAGTCAATCACATCCAAAATACCGTTGGAAAAAAGGTTTACGACATCAGAAGAAATTGCAAGCACGGTAGCATTCTTATTAAGCGATCAATCGAGCCATACGACAGGACAAATTTTATTTGTCGACGGGGGGTATACTCATTTGGACAGGTCGCTGACTTAAAAATAAATGAAATATGTTTCGCCTAGACAATAGGACAGCAATGGTAACTGGGGGAGGAAGCGGGATCGGCCGGGCTATTGCAATGATTTTTGCAAAACAGGGAGCGCATATTTTTGTACTTGATCTGGATGAGCAGGGTGGGAAAAATGTGGTGGATGAAATCACCCGTACGGGCGGCAATGCAAGTTTTAAAAAGTGTAATGTCGGTTCGCAAACGGAGGTACAGATGGTGGTGAGCGAGATCATTAAGGAAGTTTCATCCATACATATTTTGTTGAATATTGCAGGGATTGCACATGTTGGGAATGCGGAGAACACAAATGAAAATGATTTTGAAAGATTAATAAAAGTGAATATAAAGGGTGTTTACAACTGCCTGCATGCGGTGATTCCGCATATGAAAAAATCTGGAGGTGTTATTTTGAATATGGCCTCTGTTGCTTCGACCGTCGGCATCCCGGATCGTTTTGCATATTCCATGACAAAAGGAGCAGTGGTTGGTATGACGCTTTCTGTGGCCAAAGATTATATCCACCAGAATATACGCTGCAACTGCGTTTCGCCTGGCCGCGTGCACACGCCTTTTGTGGATGGGTTCATTTCAAAAAACTATCCCGGACAAGAAAAAGAGATGTTGGAGAAACTTTCTAAAACACAACCCCTGGGCCGGATGGCACAACCAGAGGAAGTGGCGAATCTTGCATTGTACCTCTGCAGCGAGGAAGCCTCATTCATCACCGGATGCGACTATGTCATAGACGGGGGATTTATAAAGCTGAATAATTAAGCCGCCATGGGCGACAGAGCAGAAGCAAAGTGAATATGCTTCGGGACTAGTAATAACTCTTCACAAATCGCCATTCACCAAATCATCCAAATCTCTTCTTTGTTTTTTTGTTGGCCTTCCGATTTTACTCAATCTTTTCCCGGTGTGGAAACTTTCTGTTTGATATTGCAATCTTTCGATTTCTTCTTGAGGAGTAATATCAAGATAATAATTTATTGCCTGTGCATATTGAACCCGGTTATATAGCAATCTAGTTACCTTAATCCGCCAGCGTCTGGATTCAGTTTTCACTTCGTACTCTTCTTCAATATTCACATGCTTTGAAGGCTTGGCCTGAGTTCCGTTGTATTTCACTTTCCCTTTGTCGCATGCTTCTGAAGCCTGCGAGCGGGTTTTGAACAGGCGTATGGACCAGAGGTATTTGTCGAGGCGCAGCTTTTCTGTAGCCATGTAAAATAAGATTTAGATTTCACATCAAGACGGCTGAAGCTCAAGGTAGAATAACTCAAGGCTCCTCGCCAGTACTAGTAGGGTTCAAACCACGTTGCGAGAACGTAATGCATGGGTTCCTTTTTTGCACAACTAGGAAAGAACAATAATCTCTCAACCCATCTCCGCAAAATATTTATGAAAGTAAGGAATGGTCTCTATGCCTTTATAAAAATTCGCCAGATCAAATTTTTCATTTGGCGAGTGGAGATTATCGCTATCTAAACCAAAGCCCATGAAAACAATTTTTATACCAAGCTCTTTTTCAAATAAAGCGCAGATGGGAATGCTTCCGCCGCCACGCACAGGTATTGGTTTTTTACTGAACGTTGTTTCGATTGCTTTTGCTGCGGCTTTGTACGCCCTGGAATCAATCGGTGTCATATAAGGCTCACCTCCATGGTGTTCTTCGGCCTTAACAGTTACACCCGCTGGAGCAATACGAGTAAAATAATTCAATAATTTTTCTGTCATTTTCCGCGAAGATTGATTGGGTACCAAACGCGCAGAAATTTTTGCAAATGCTTTTGATGGAAGCACGGTTTTTGCCCCTTCACCCGTGTAGCCACCCCAAATGCCATTGAGCTCAAGCGTTGGGCGGATACCCGTTCTTTCGTTGGTAGTAAATCCTTTTTCACCCCACAATGCACCAATGCCCAAATCCTTTTCATATTCTTTTTCATCAAAAGGCGCCTCGGCCATCAGCTTTCTTTCTTCCAGAGTTGATTCAACGACGTCGTCATAAAAACCCGGAATGGTTATATGATTATTTTCATCGTGACACGACGCGATCATTTTTGCAAGAATGGTAATCGGGTTGGCAACGGCTCCGCCATACACGCCGCTGTGCAGGTCACGGTTGGCACCGGTGACTTCAACTTGTATATACGACAGCCCGCGGACACCAATATCAATAGAAGGATGCTCCAGGCTGATCATGCTCGTGTCGCTGATCAGTATCACATCAGCTTTCAGCAATTCTTTGTGGGATGAAACAAATTTCGCCAGATTAGGTGAACCAATTTCTTCTTCACCTTCAATAATAAATTTCACATTAGTTGCAAGCAAATTGGTTTTCGACATCGTTTCAAATGCTTTCACATGCATGTAAAACTGGCCTTTGTCATCAGCCGAGCCA
>DATMMJ010000425.1:0-2628 GCA_035569795.1 Puia sp.
AACGGCGGCTTCCTATATTGTTTCTTGGCAGATGCCAACCACCAGCCGATACGGCGAGACCTGAGCCTCGCAGAATATACACGCTGCGTCCATCTGATGGGACATACAGGGCAACACTCAAATTCTTATTTACAGTACCAGCGATGGGGTTCTTTAGCGAACCCGGTCCGTACAATCACGGGCACCCTTTTAAACTGGTGCTTCTGGTTTGCCGTATTCTACTGGATCGGGGGCCCTGGTCTTGCGTTCGCCTTGTTTGGAGCGGCAGGATTTTGGGCGATAGGTGTGCGCACTTTTAATTACGAAGGCCACGGGAAAGGCAAGGATAAAAGGCACGAAGGGACTGATTATAACCGTGCAGATATGTCTATCAACCAGCTCTGGCCGGGCTTTGTCGCCGGCGAATGGCACAACAACCACCATCTTTACCCAAAAAGCGCCCGGTCTGGCTTTTTGCGTCACCAGGTCGACTTTGCCTGGTATTATATCCGGTTCTTAAGCTTGGTTGGTGGTGTCACGCAGTACACAGATAACAAAAAGCAGTTCATTCAAAACTATTATATCCCTTATCGCAACTTGAGGAAAGGTTTGCGAAAACTGCGTCCCAGGGAAAAGTCAAAGTTGGAAACAAAATAATCTCTTACTAGTGTTGGGCTTTGTGCTGATCCCGCTCCGTTTGCTTTCGGCTGTGGTGAAGGCAACTACTGCGCTGAACAGTTTTTCGGTTACATATGAACGTTATAACCGTGTTCCATTTTCCAAAAGAACGCGTCCAGGGCAATCGTCCCAGTATTTGTGGTGAAAAAGAAGGAATGGATAGATTAGGTAAGCAGGTGGGTTATTCAAGCCATACTGCAAACCTGTGATATGTATTTTATTCCTCTACGTTTTGGTCACTAGTGGCAGCTGCCAAGTCTTTTAAAATCTTATTGACATCTTCTTCGGTGGAAGAGAGTTTTGTTTTACAGATTTTTATTAGTTCAGTTGCCCTTTTTACTTTTTCGGAAAGTTCGTCTACAGTGATTTCTCCCTGCTCTATTTCAGAAACGATGGTCTGCAGCTCGTCAAATGCTTCGGTATAATTTATTTTATTGCTCATTGCCGGAGGATTTTTTCGTGGATCTTACTATGCTATTTATGCTGCCACCATACACGATGGTGTTTATTATGTCGTTCGCTTGAACATTGTTAATATGTTGCACTGATTTGCCATTCAAAAGGGTAATGCTATACCCACGCTTCAGCACTCGCTGAGGGCTCATATTGATCACATTCCTACCCATGTTTTCAATCTTGGTTGTTTGATCTTTTATGAAAAACCTGGTCTGTTGCAGAACGGACTCTTTTAACCCGTTGATATCGCTGCGGTTTTTTTGGAGCATGTTATAAGTCACGGAGCGGAATAATTTGATCTCTGCCCCAAACCTCGTTTTTTCATCCTTTAGAAATCTCTTTGATTTATCATTTATCTTTTCTTCTGCTTTTTGCAGGGGGACAGAAAAGTTATGGAATTTCTGGATCAGGTATTCTGCTAATTTGGTTGGCGTGATGGCATTGGAAAAAGAGATCATCTCTGCGACCGTTTCATTGGTCGAGTGCCCGATGCCTGTGATGACAGGGATCGGGAACATAGCGACCTCTCTTGAAAGGCGGTAATCATTGTAGCATGATAAACCGATGTCCCCACCACCTCCTCTTATGATGGCTACTACGTCAAAATGAGTAATTACTTTCTTTATCCTAGAGAGTTGCGACATGATTCCATCAATCGCACCGTCGCCCTGCAAGAGTGAAGGGAACAGGAGATGGAAGAATTTGTAACTCCAGGAATTGCCTTCTATAATGTTCACGAAGTCAGCATAACCCTTGCTTGTTTCAACTGATATGATGGCAATCCTTTTTGGCAGGAGCGGAAGCGTTGTTGTTTTATTTTTATCAAAGATGCCTTCCTCTTGCAGCCTATTTATCGTTTCCTGTCGCTCTCTTTCAATATCTCCTAAAGTGTAGCTCGGGTCAATATCAAGGATGCGGAGTGATAAACCGTACACGGGATCAAATGTGACGTTTGCAAGGAATAGTATTTTAATGCCGTCTTTGAGTGGTTCTTTCAATACCTTCAAAAAGTTGTTGTTGATGCTGCTATATTCATTCTTCCATAAGTTGGCCCTGATCTGTGCTATCACTTTTCCATCCTTTTTCTCCACCAGATCCGGGTAACAGTGGCCAGATTGTTTATAAAAGTTCAGCTTATTCATTTCTGCCTTCACCCAAAACGAAGTCCTGTACCTTTCTGCAAGCGTTTTCTGGATACCCCTGGTCACTTCAGCAAGAGTGAAAACTGTTTTATCGTGTGCTGTTTCAGCCATACCCAAATATAATCAATGCAAACAAAAAGCGAGGCGCAATGCATGCCTTCTGTATTAAAAACGCAGGGCAAAACAAACCATTTTGCCCTGAGCAATTCTGCTGAATAAAATTCCGGAAGGAAAGCACCCCCCGAAATGGGGATTGTCTATCCCATTATAAAATTCAAATTTTGTGTGTCAATTATTGTTAGAATAAATCATGGGGCTGATCGATGAGAAAGTACTGCATTTCCCATATTCTATGACTCCGAAACTTTCGTTC
>DATMMJ010000426.1:0-3145 GCA_035569795.1 Puia sp.
AATGGCGGGACCATATTTTCAGGCAAGACATATCATTGAAAAAAATAAAGTAACCGTTTTTTCATCTAATTATCACTTGTATGGCGACATGAGTATGCGCGTAATGGACACCCTGCGCGAACTGGTTGGAAAAGAAAACACGGAAGTATATTCTGTGGACGAGGCGTTTTTGAATCTTGATGCAATACCGGCTGACCAATTTGAAAAATTTGCACGTGATATAAAACAAACGGTGGAGAGGTGGACTGGTATTTCTGTCTCTATTGGCGTGGCTCCAACAAAGACACTTGCCAAGATTGCCAATCAGATCGCAAAGAAAGACAAAACAAACGGTGTTACACTATTGGTCAATGAACAGGAACAGCGCAAAGCATTGCAACAAACCCGGGTGAACGGCATCTGGGGTGTTGGTGGCGCATTTGCATACAAATTGATTAACTGGGGGATCACCAGTGCATGGGATTTGCGGAACATGCCCGAAGAGTGGGCGCATGCAAATATGGGAGGTGTGGTGGGCGTTCGGCTCATACAAGAACTCCGCGGCGTACCTTCTATAGTTATGAAAAAAGAACTCGAAACTAAAAGGATGATTGCTACCACGCGCATGTTTGGCAGGCCAGTTACCCAATTGTCTGAACTCCAAGAAGCAATTGCCACCTATACATCAAGGGCTGCGGAAAAACTGCGCAGGCAACAAAGCGCTGCGAAAATCGTGAGCGTGTTCATAGTACCCAAAGAAGAGAGCCATTCGGCAAATTTTAGTCATGGGCCTTCCATTGGATCTCATGCTACTTTGCAATCGGCAACTTCGTTTACGCACAAGTTGATAAAGCCGGCAGTTGAACTGCTGGAGCATATTTTTGAAAAAGGAAGAATATATAAAAAGGCGGGCGTAATGCTTAGCGGACTAGTTCCTGATGAATCGGTACAAGGAAATTTATTTTCTGGCGAATCCAAAGAAATTAACCGCTTTCTGATGAGTGCGGTTGACAATGTAAATTTTAGTATGCGGGATGATATGGTGAAATTCTGCTCATCCGGAGTCAATAAGGATTGGAAAATGCGGCAAGAGCTTCGCTCAGCGAGGCACACCACGAGATGGGAAGAACTCAAAGAAGTGAGATAATGGCTAGCGGGAAAATGGCTCAGCACCCCCAATGAGAAGATTTTACCGGAATTTTAAAATATAATATTCCCTCGCCCGTCTACCGTAAGTGTATGGATGAGATGTTGACGATACAACCTGTAATGAGCAGCCCATCGCGAAAAAATATCACGAGCGTCATTGGCCAGTTTGGCAAAAGGCTGTTTGGCTTTATACGCCAGCGGGTGAACAATGAAGCCGATGCGGAAGACATTTTGCAGGATGTTTGGTACCAACTGACAGCTACTGTGGACACCGAACCGATTGAGCAGGTAAGCAGTTGGCTTTTTAAAGTAGCACGGAATAAAATAATTGACCGCTACCGGAAGAAAAAACCTGAATCCCTCGATGATGCGCTGATGTTTGAGGGCGAAGATGGTCAGAGCAGCTTCAAAGAAATCCTTCTTGCAGACAATAACAATCCGGAAACAGAACATTTGCGCAATATGTTCTGGAAAGAATTGCAGGATGCATTGGAGGAATTACCTGAAGAGCAACGCAATGTTTTTATTTGGAACGAACTAGAAGATGTTCCTTTTAAAGAAATTGCCGAGCGTACGGGCATGCAAGTCAACACACTCATCTCCCGCAAACGCTATGCGGTGCTGCATTTACGGGAACGGTTACAAACTTTATATAACGAGATTATTAATTATTAAAAACATTTTTATGAGACAGGGATTTAACGGAAAGAAATTTTTATTCATCATACCGATGGTATTATTGGGTATCGGAGTTTTTGGAGGTGCTGTGATGTTGTTATGGAACAACGTGCTCGCTGTGGTATTGCCCATTAAAATCATCAGTTTTTGGCAGGCATTGGGCATCTTGGTGCTAAGCAAGATATTATTTGGTGGTTTCCGCGGCGCATATTGGGGACGCCATCAATGGAGGCAAAAAATGCAGCAGCGCTGGGAAAGCATGACTCCTGAAGAAAAGGAAAAATTTAAACAGGAGTGGGGAAACCGCTGCGGGCAGAGATTTGGCAGGCCTTTCGGAAAACCTTTAGAAGAAGAAAAAACTGCACAGTAATACTTTTCCGGGGTGTGAGACCCTAAAATCTTTCACACGCCATCTAATACAAAAATCTTTTTGAAATGGAAAACACCAACACGATCGAGCCAAGCGCTGCTTTGTACGATCAACTACGGCAGCCTTCAGGCCTTACTGCAAAACTGAAAAGCTGGTCAATGGCTTCGCAAAATAAAACAATTAGCAGTTGGGCAATTGAGCAGTTGGGTATTCAGCCTTATCAGCACATACTCGAAATTGGTTATGGCAACGGAAACACCTTGAATGAAGCTGCAAAAAAATTAGGCACTGGTTTTATAGCAGGCACTGAGGAGTCAGTTGGCTATTACCAGCAGGCTTATAAACGGAATAAACATTTCATAGATCAGAAATTAATGCAATTGCATATAGGCTCAGTAGAAAGCCTGCCCTATCCTGCTCATTATTTCCATAGCGTGTATTTAACCAGTGTGTATTCCTCCTGGAGTGAGCCGCAGTATAAATTCATGCAGTTAAACAATCTATTGAAAAGTGGTGGGAAATTAATAACACTTTTTCAGCCACGGTCATGGATATCCGAAAAAGAAGTCTGGAATGTGGCAGAAAAAATTCAGGATGAATATATGGATGCAGGCTTAAAGGATGTAAGGCTTTCTTTCCGTGAGATACGTTCCTCAACCTGTATAGCAGTTGTGGGTTTTAAGGAGTAATGCTTTTAGGAGCAAAGCAGGTAAAAGGGAAGAGTTAGGCCTTGCTAGGATTTAAAACCCCTGGCATGGCTTTTAACCTTTGCGCCCTTGTATGATACACTGCAGTTGCAAAGCCAGATCACAAGACTACTTGCTCAATACCCATTTGCATTAACAATAGCTTTACTAAAACAGATTAAATCTAATAGCCGATTTGCAGTCTTATAATAAAGGAAAATGGCTCATTGCCACGAACCTTAGCTTAGTAAAACTTTAAATCTACAATTATGAAACGTCTATT
>DATMMJ010000427.1:0-10211 GCA_035569795.1 Puia sp.
TGCCTGCTGAGTGCCGCGAAAACCATCAAAAGTTTGGTGCATCATCACCTGGCAAAGCGTCTGGTAATTTTTAAAATGCCTGTTGGCCGAAGTTTCGTCATATATCCACATCCCAATGATCATGGCTACTGCCATACCCGTAGCTAGACCGGCAATATTGATAAAAGAATAAACTTTATTTTTCACAAGATTTCTCCAGGCAATTTTGAAATAGTTTCTAAACATAAAAAAGAATTTCTGCTTTTGTGATGTATGATTCCTTATGATTTGCTCGATATGAAAATGGTTCAATAGCTCGCTTGAGGAAGTCTAATTCCTTATTTCTAATTTATCATTTTCATATACTCCGTCCTGAAACCAGGAGCCAGTCAAAATTTTCATAATAATTGCGCATCTCATCCCAATAGTCCTCCTAAATCCCGGTACAGAGACTATTCCGTTCTTAAACTCTTCACCGGATTTGCAACAGCCGCATTAATTGCCTGAACACTTGTCGTTAATAACGTAATCAAAATAATGGATGCACCTGCTACCAGAAATACTGCCATGCCTATATTAATTCTATAGGCAAAAGCATGCAGCCACGCATTCATTGCCCACCATGATAATGGAAAAGCAATCAAAATAGCAATCCCCACCAGCTTCAAGAAATCTTTAGAGAGCAGAAAAGCGACATTGCCTACAGTTGCTCCCACTATTTTGCGAATGCCGATTTCTTTTTGTCTTCTTTGTGCTGTAAAAGCTGCGAGCCCAAATAAACCAAGGCATGATATGATAATCGCCAGCCCTGCGAAATAGCGTGAAAGCATCGCTACTCGTTGCTCAGCTAAATACAGAGCCTGATAGTCTTCATCGAGGAATTTGTATTCCAGCGGTTCACCTGTATAATTTTTATAAAATTTTGAAAGATTTGCGATAGTAGTTCTTTCTGATCCCGCTTTTATCTTCACCATTATTTTAGACACACGTTGATTTAAGCTCAAATCAAAAAAGCATGGCCTGATGTTTTCATAAAGCGATTCAAAATGAAAGTTTTTAGTTACGCCAATTATTTCTTTATCTTCTCCCCAAATATTTACTGTTTTGCCAATGGGGTTTTTAAGTCCCATTGCATCTATGGCAGCTTCATTAAAAATCACTTTTGATTTTTCTGATCCAAAATCTTTCGAATACGTCCTTCCTTCTTTCATTGCTATGCCAAGCGTTTCAATAAAATCATATCCAGCTGCAATATCTGTAAACGCAGTTTGATTGCCTGGCGCTTTTCCCGGCCATGAAACAGCAGTCGTTCCACCATGGCGGTTCGTAATGCTGTGCCTGAAGTTGGATGCCTTAACAACTCCCGGAACGCCTTTTACTTTTTGTAAAAATGTTTCCAGATTTTGTTCATACACGCCTCCTTGTTTATAATCCTCTTTATTGTCTGATAATTTTCCGCCTTTTTCAAAATAGATGATATGATCCCTGTTATAGCCAAGGTTTTTCGTTTGCACCAATTCTATTTGCTGGTAAACAATGATCACCGATACAATCAACATAACAGACAATGTAAATTGAAATATCACCAACCCCTTTCGCGCCATCAGTTCACCAAAAGAAGTTTCCAGTTTCCCTTTTAATACGCTAACCGGTTTGAATCCTGAAAGATATAATGCAGGATAACTGCCGGCAATAAAGCCCGTGATTACGGTAATAGCCAGAACTGCCAAAACAAGATTTGTATGTATGTTTAATGCAAGATGCTTTCCTGTGATTTCATTGAAGCGCGGAAGAAAAAATATGAGGAGCACAACAGTAATTACAAGAGACAATAAAGTGATCAGCATTGATTCGTTCATATATTGAACGATAAGTTTTCCTCGGCTTGCGCCCATCACTTTTTTTATGCCGATTTCTTTTATTCTCTTGGATGCTCTTGCTGTAGATAAATTTGTGAAATTGATGCATGCGATAATCAAAATAAAAATTGCAATGACAGAAAATAATTTCACGTATTCAATTCTTCCTCCGGCTTGTGCCCCATTTTCATAATGCCCGTGCAAATATTTATCAGAAAAACGCTGTGCAAATAAGGTGACTGTTGACTTTTCGTCTTTGCTTTTAATGAACCCTGCAATTTTTTTATTGAACTGATTGATATCAGTCCCTTTTTTTAATATCAAATAAGTGTAAGGATCGTTGCTATCCCATCTTTGCAATTTTGGATTTTTTTCCAAAAACAAATCGTAGCTGAATAGGATATCAAATTGAGCTATTGCGTTGGAGGGGAATTTTTCAAAAATACCGGAAACTAAATAATTTCCGTTGACGCCTTCCTGATTCCATTCGATATTTTTCCCGATAACATCGTCTGTAGTATTAAATAGTTTTAGCGCCAGTTCTTTTGATATGGCAATATTGTATTTATTACTAGTCAATTTATTTTTATCTCCCGCCAGAAAGTTGCAGGTAAAAATATGGAGATAATCTTTGCTCACATATTCACCGCTTGCTCTTAAATGAGCATCCTCAAATGATATCAGACCTTTATTTGCAAACCACGTGGAGGGGATAACAGATGCTGCATATTCTACTTCGGGTATTTCTTTTGATAAGGCGTTTGCTAAAAGCCCTGGTGTATTATCGCCCGTTTCAATACCATGGGAACTGCTCTCGTTCAGCATTACCTGATAAAGCTGACCATCTTTTTCATTGAACTTGTCCACATGCAGCTCATCGTTCACCCATAAATAAATCAATATTGCACAAGCCAAACCAGTTGACAAACCAATCAAATTCAAAAAAGTAAATTGACGATCTTTTATAAGATTGCGCCAGGCGATTTTGAAATTATTTCTAAACATCAGCAAGATTTTAGATTATGATTTGAAATGTGTAATGTGGTGATTTCAATATGCATTGCTGAAAATTTTAACCCGAAAGCCACAAACTACGGGGGGAGCAACGCTACACGCACAGCTAAAGGGTCATTCGGTTCTGAGGCTCTTCACCGGACTAGCAACTGCCGCCTTAATTGCCTGAAAGCTTACTGTCAACAAAGCGATCACTATAGCTAAAAATCCTGCTCCTGCAAACACGACCCAACTAATGTTTATTCTATAATTATAACCTTCAAGCCATTTATGCATGGCAAACCATGCAACGGGTGATGCGATGAGGATGGATATGACTACCAGCTTCACAAAATCCTTTGAAAGCAATCCCGCAATATTTGCAACTGAGGCGCCAAGCACTTTTCTCACCCCAATTTCTTTTATTCTTGCTTCCGCCATGTAAGTGGCAAGGCCAAACAATCCGAGGCATGAAATAAAGATCGTGAGCCCTGCAAATAGTCCTGCCAAAGTTCCTGTACGTTTTTCGTCTTCAAATTTTGCCGCATATTCTTCATCTACAAATTTGTATTCAAAAGGATATTCCGGGTTGTATTTTTTAAAAATTCCTTCGGCAGCTTTTAGGTTTTGAGCTATAGTGTTTTTATTATTTAGCTTTATTTGAATGGTGTTGAACCAACTTTTAGGACCATATATCAACATAGGCTTTGTTGGTTCATAGGGAGATTCAAGAACAAAATCTTTTATAACTCCAATCACATGCCATTGCTGCCCGTTGTCTTTTACAAGCTGACCGATGGGGTTTTTGAATTTCATCACTTTTAATGAAGATGCATTAAGAATCATTGCCAGTGAATCTGTGGGAAATTGCTCCGTGTTAATGTCACGGCCTGCTATGAATTGCAGGCCAGCAGTCTTGCCGAGGTCTCCGTCTTCATTATATCTTCTGAAATCAGTTCTGTCACTGGGATCTTTCCCTTCCCATTCCTGCCCCCAGCCATCACTCCAGCTATCGGTGAGCGGGGCACTTGTTTTGGTCACCGAAACAGCAACTCCCGACCTAAGCAAATCATTTTTGATGAGCAGATAATTTTTATCAATATCGCCGGTGAGAAAATGATAGATGAGGTTGTTGCGGTCATACCCAGTTTCCCTGTCCTTTGCATAATCGATTTGCTGTTTCACAATAATGGTACAGATGATCAATACCACTGCAAAAGTGAATTGCAAAACGACTAAAATTTTTCTTGGGGCGACTAATGCATTTACTTTTTTGAAAGTACCCTTTAGAACTTTCACTGGCTGAAAGGATGACAAAAAGAATGCAGGGTAGCTGCCCGCCAAAAAGCCGGTGAATATAACAAACCCGACTGCTGCCATCCAAAAATCCAGGCTGCCATAAGGGATGAACAATTTTTTATCTGTCAGAGCATTAAAACCCGGCAGGCTCAATTGAACAATAAGAATTGCAATCAATCCTGCAATGAATGCAAGTAGAATAGATTCGCCAATGAACTGACTTATTAGAGAACTTTTCTTTGCGCCAACAACTTTCCTGATCCCTACCTCTTTAGCACGCCTTTCGCTGCGCGCGGTGCTAAGATTCATAAAATTGATACAAGCAATCAACAAAATGAAAGCAGCAATGATGCCAAACAGCTTTACAAGTGTGATGCGGCCGCCGCCAGTTTCATAACCGTTTTGAAAATTGGAATATAAGCGCCAGCGGTTGATGGGATAAAGGAACATTTGCCATTTGTCCTTCTTTGCATCATCATCATATTTCTGTTTGAAGACCTTCATTTTCGGTTCAAGAGTAGCCAGGCGGGCATTAGGTTTCAGTAGCACATACGTTCGCGTACTGTTATTGCCCCAATAATTATCATCGCCGCCTGTCTTACGCAAATAGCTCCATGGCAAAAGATATTCAAAATCAAAACGCGTGTTATTGGGAATGTCTTTTAAAATACCCGTTACTGTAAAATTTTCTTTGTTATCAATCTTAATTATTTTCCCAATCGGGTCTTCTTTGCCAAAAAGTTTTATTGCCAATTTTTGAGTTACCACGATATCGTGCACATCACTCAGGACGCTAGATGGGTTGCCTTTTATCAGAGGGAAACTGAATACCTGCAAAAAATTAGAATCAACAATCCTGCCTGGAACAGTTAATCTTTTATCGCCGATGCTAAACAGGAAATTGCTTGGCCACTGCACCCTCGTTGCCTGGTCCACTTCCGGTAAATCTTTTTCAAGGGTGCGTGCTAGGACTTTTGGAGTAGTGTTCCAGCTCATCAGCTTGCCATCGAAAGTAGCCCGATTCCACGCTTCGTAAATGAGATCTTTCTTTTCGTGAAACTGGTCGTAGCTTACTTCATTTTGAATCCAGAGTAAAATGATGATGGCACTTGCCATGCCGATTGCAAGACCAATAATATTAATAGCCGAAAAACCTTTGCTGCGCCAAAGGTTCCTGAAAGCAATTTTGAAGAAATTGTTTAGCATACGAATGATTTGGTTTTATTGCCCGGCACTAGTGTCGTCGAAAACAAAGTGAATGTTGCTTTTTACAGGAACTATTACGCAAATATTTTTTTGGATAATATGAATTCACCACTGCTGAGCCTCAAGGCCCGCAACACCCGCAGAAGTTAGACGAGGGATATCAAAAGAACGTTACTTATGCGGGTTATCTAATTATGTCAGTTTGCAGTTACCCGATAATAGTGCAGCTTTTATTAAAAATCAGTGACTTACATATTATTAACGGCCGACAAATTCACTCCGTTCTCAAACTCTCAACCGGATTTGCAACAGCTGCTTTGATTGCATGGAAGCTAACGGTTAATAAGGCGATGGTTATCGCAAAGACACCAGCCAAACCAAATATCCACCAACTGATATCCGTCCTGTAGACAAAATCCTCCAGCCAATGGTTCATGAAATACCAGGCAATGGGAGATGCAACCACTATAGCAATCACAATGAGTTGCACAAAATCTTTGCTGAGCATGGCAGCGATGTCGGAAACGCTTGCGCCAAGTACTTTGCGTATGCCAATTTCCTTTGTCCTTCTTTGTGCGGTGAACATGCCAAGCCCGAAAAGCCCCATGGAGGAAATAAAAATAGTGATTCCCATAGCGACCTTTACCAGCCAAGCTGTGTTTTGTTCCTGTCCATAAAGCCAGCTGATGGCCTCATTGAGAAAACTATAATTGAATGGCTCATCCGGAAAGATTTTTTTCCATTGCTTTTCCATTTGATCAATGATTGTTTTCACTTCGGCGGATTTTTTTTCACTGCCATTGAGCTTTATAGCAAGGCTCCATTCTCTTCCAGGGCTTCTTGCGATCACCGCAGGATGTATGGCTTCGTGAAAAGAGCCCTGATGAAAATCTGCAACAACGCCTACCACCGGATAAGCCTTATCACTAGAGTAAAGAAATTTGCCGATCGCGTCCTGCGGGTTTTCAAAACCAAGGGTTCTGGAATAGGTTTCGTTGATCACCAGTTCACGCATGCTATCGCTATGAACGATGTTTCTTCCCGCCAGTAATTTCATCTGATAGAAAGGAATAAAGTCTTCATCCCCTTGATTAAAATAAACCAACTGATCTATTATCCCATTGCCTTTATATTTAAAATTTTGTTCTCCTTGCGCAAAGCCCATCGGCGAGTGGTCCTGCAAGATGGTTTTTCGGATGCCTGCGATATGTTTTAAGTTACCAGCAAAGACTTTCAATTTGCCTTCCCTGTCTCTCCAATGATTGATAACAATGATTGCATCGCTGTTAAATCCCTTATCCGCTTTGTCCATAAAGCTTATCTGCTTGCCAATCACTATGGCTCCGATAATAAATATCAAGGAGATCGTAAATTGAAAAACAATCAATGCTCTACGCAGATTTATTCTGCCTGTCCCTTTTTGGAAGGAAACACCTTTCAAGCTCAGTGCGGGCAAATAGGAAGCCAACACTTTTGCAGGATAAAAACCAGCAAGCAAGGTAATGACCAAGGTGATGACAAAAAGAAATGTGAGCGTATCAACGCTCAGCAGATCAAATCTTACTCCACTAGGCACGTAGCCCTTAAACAAGTACAATACAGGGTTTACTAAAAGTATGGAAACGAATACAGATAAAACCGTGAGCACACATGTTTCAGTCAAAAACTGAAACATGATATTATTTTTATTTCCGCCTAACACTTTACGAACGCCGATTTCTTTCGCACGCTGGATCGATTGGGCTGTCGATAGATTGATAAAATTCGCCACTGCGATGATCAGTATAAAAACAGCCACCCCCATCAATGCATATAAAGTGGGCAGGTAAGGTTTCCTGAAATCATCACCATCATCGCCGCGATGAAATTCTTTCGTGAAATGGATATCATCCAGTGGTTGCAGGTAAAGGGTTAATGAATTGCCGGGGCCAAGCTCTTTGGAGTGTTTCTCCACAAATGCGGCCAGCCGAGCGTTGATCTGTACCGGGGTAACGCCTTTTGCAAGTTTCACAAATGCATTTGCGTTGTGTGGGCGCAGGCTGTTCCAGTCATCGGTAGGAATCTGGTTTTTCAGAAAGCTATGAGTTGCAGTGCTGATGGAAATAAAATCGGTATAATTGAAATCGCTCAAATGCTCCCAGTCTTTGACAATGCCCGACACATGTACCTCAAGGGAATCATCGTAAATCACGGTTTTGCCAATTATGCTCGCCAGCGGGATATCGCCAAAATATTTTCTTGCCCTGCTTTCAGTCAGGACAACTTTAAAAGGCTCCTTGAGGGTTTGAGCGTTCCCCTGGAGCCATTGGTATTTGAATATATCAAAGTAAGCGGGCCACGTGATGATGGCAGTAGACTGATAAGAGTTTTGGATTTTGTTTTCAAATCTCTTTAGCGGCTTGGTGCCATCAGGGATGCTAATACTTCCGCCATAATCATGGAATCCGGATGATACTTCAAAACCTGCGATGGATTGCTGCAAGCTTGCCGCATCCAGTACAGGGCAGTTCAGAAATTCTTTTTCACCATTTGTTCTTTGTGCATCCCCGACGATACGGTAGATGCGCTCCTTATCCGGATGGAATCGGTCAAAACCAAGCTCATAACTCGTAATAAGGTAAATGGCAATGCAAGCACAAATACCAAAGGCAAGCCCCAGCGCATTGATGCCAGTGAAAGCTTTATGCCTTGTGATATTACGCCAGGCGATAATGAAATAATTTCTGAGCATAACGATGATTTAGGGCGCGCCCCCAATCCAAAAATTAATTGCAAAAATAAGTGGGAGATGCTGTTCTCATTTACCAATAAAATGCCAGATGCCTAAATAATTATGAATCAGCAAATTTGAGTTTTATGTGCTTTGAGCATTGTCCGTTATTGATACAATCAGTGTTCCTTCTTGAAGGCAATTGACTAGTCCTGCAAACCATATAGATGGTGAAAAAAGAAAATGTCCGGAGGAATTTCTTAAATTCACTTCCAGAAGCTGGCTTTGCTAACGCAAAAGCCTACCCAAGAACAAAAAAGTCCGATGCCCTGCCAGGTAACAGGATTTTAGCATTCAAATATAATAGATATGAAAGCACCGAATAAAAATCACATATCATGCGCACTTGCAGCCGCGCTACTTTTGAACACTTGGGCAGCCTCCGCGCAAGAACTGCATAGTCGCTGGGACGAGCTTACAGCGAGCGAATGGTCTAAAGCGTTGCAAAAATCTGATTCCACCTGTATCCTTCCCATTGGCATTCTTGAAAAGCACGGACCCCATGTGCCTATCGGGTCAGACCTTATCCAAGTGCGCGAATGGGCTGCAAGAGCCACCAAACGGGAGTATGCTGTGGTGTTTCCGGATTATTTTTATGGACAGATAAATGAGGCAAGGCATCAGTTCGGCAGTTTTGCTCTGGCTGAAAGGGTTGTATGGGATCTGCTCGAAGCAACTTGCGACGAAATTGCAAGAAATGGGTTTAAAAAAGTCCTTATAATAAACGGCCATGGCGGTAACCCTCAACTCATCCGCTATTTTATACAGACCAGACTGGAAAAACAGAGAAATTACGCTGTTTATTTTTTTGAGCCCAGTTCCGATTCTGCCTATAGTAAACAGCTTAACGCGATCCACAAATCCGATCCGGCAGGGGACCAGCACGCAGGAGAAAGGGAAACGTCATCGCTTTTGTACCTCAGGCCCGATCTTGTAAAGATGGACAGTGCATCCAACGAATCCGGTGCCAATCAGCACCGGCTGAATATTCCAAATGTGTATACAGCCATTTGGTGGTATGCGGATTACCCCAATCATTATGCTGGCGAAGGGAGTAAGGCAACAGTTGCACTCGGAAAACTTGTATCGGAGCATTTCATCAGTCAACTCGTCACTGCGCTGAAAGACGTGAAGGCAGACACAAAAACACTTGCGCTTCAAAAAGAGTTTTTTGACCGCGTGAAAAAAGACTAGTTGGTTTTTTGAGGGTAATAACCATTTGCGCAATAATTTACTGCTTGCGCGCGCTTTTTTTCAGGATTACATACAAGCATATACATCCATTTGGTTTTCCAAAAGAAAATAAAAAACAATTTGGATTACAAGCAACGGTATCAACTGCTCTCCAGTCAATGAGAAATAAACGGAAATGGTATGAGAAATTTATTCATGATTCTTGTTGGCTTCGTTGCATTACTAATTATCTCCTGCAAAAAGACTAGCACCAACGGCGTAGACACGCTCTCGTTAATGCAGCACAAATGGATGATCATTTCTGTGAATGGAGAAGCATTAAGATACGTCGGTACAGCTAATGATTACTTTAATTTCTCTACCAATGGCTTTCTATACGAATATATGGGCAGCAGGTATGATACATCAGCTTATACATTGCTTTCTGACGACATTACCCTTTTACTTTATCCCGTAACAAATGGTGTAAAATCTAATATAGCCTCTAATTATAATATAAAAGTGCTTACCAGTAATCAGTTCATCATTGCCAGTTCAAACAGCAACTTCCATTCTATTGATTCTTTAAAGAGATAAAATTTACAGAACCCTCCCTGCGCTCCACCAAATGTTTCCATAAGAAATTAAATAATTCTCTTCGGGAATGGCGTGTGTGAATTATGCAATTAATTCTACGAATCGTGTAATAGCTGCATGGCGATTGCTTCCTATTTTTATATCCGACAAAAATCGTTACATGAAACTTTTTTTAAAATATGTTGACAGCATGCAAAATAAAATGCTTCTGGAAGAAGAGCTGGAAAAACTCGGGCTTCACTATAAAAATGAAATGCCGGGCGAAGCGGAGATAGAAGAGAACATCACTCCAACGCAATGGGAAAAATTGCATGCAGCATTTAAAAAATCAGGGA
>DATMMJ010000428.1:0-3358 GCA_035569795.1 Puia sp.
TGTTTAAGGATTTTTCTCTTTGTGATCAAAGTCCCTCATTTTTATAAATATTACCAAGGCACCAAAAAAGGAATATACCTGAGGTAAGGGCCCGAGCGCAAACTGGGAAAACTGACCCACCATCAGTGTGAAAACCATTGCAATTAAAGCTATGCTATGATTTTGAATTTGAGGATTGGTAACTCTATAAAAATTATGCAAAGAATGGCTTAAGATAAGAAAATAGGTTAAAAGCAATATTGCTAGCCCGATCCACCCTTGCTCAGCAAAAACTTTCATATAGCCACTATCGGGCTGAAAGTCTTCAAGATAATGGCCCTTGCTATATTTTGGGCCTTCCATTCCACAAGTAAATATGCCTCCACCTAAGGGGTGCTGGTATAAATAGGGCTGAACCTGATGGCGGTCATAATCGCGTATGGCAGCTGAAGCATCTTTGGTTCCCTCGAACGTAGATTTAATGCGTGTAATGGGAGGAGGAGAATAGGGCGATACCATCATAAGTGCAAATATTCCGATAGCTGCCGCCATAAAAATCACTGTACGCTTTTCGTAGATAGTAGAAATGATATAGAACGCAATGCCGGAAAGCAGCATCAGCGTTGCGGTCCGGGTGCCTGAATATCCGTAGGCCAATAAATTAAAGCAAATAGCTATTGCATAAAATATTTTTGCTTTCCTTTTCGGTTCACGTAAAAACAGGATAATGCACTGTACAGCTACAGAGGAAAACAATATACCTGCCGTTGCAGGATCAGATAAAGTTGACCATTTTCTTAATAACCCACCCTGCAAGAGCATGATATATCCTGTTGGATTAGAGGTGGCCCATCTCCATTCAAAGGCAGTGAGCCCAAACCATTGTTGTTTGCAGGAATAAATGGCAAGAACCGTGGTAAGTGCAATATTAAAATAAATAAACTTTTTTACAGCAGCCCAGGAATTCAAAAGACAAAAAACAATATAAAAAAACAACATTAAGGAGAGGTACCCTTTAATATAGCTGAACCATCCCAACGTAGACATCATATTTGGGTTCAATGCTTCAATAATATAGAAAAGAAACAATATAAGATAAGAGGTGGTTATCGCGTTGCCCCAAAAACCTTTTATATTTCTTCTTTGAAATTCAGATTTGGTTATGACACTGAAAAGCAGGATCGAGAGTAGGATATTAAATATCAATCCAAAATCGGGTTTTATCGAAGTATCCAAGAGTATCCTAGCCAGGTAGGCAGGAAGTGCTGCGTAAGCAATGAGAAAATAAAGTCCGAAATAGGGATAGCGCATGAACAGCACTATGAGAAAAATAGCAATGAAAATAGCCACCACCCCAAATCCAGCCCTATAGTCAATAAACGCTGAAGCATATCCAACAATCACTGCTAACAAGAAAAGTACAGCAATTCCAACGATAGAATCCAATTTTCTTTCAAAAAAATGGTATCTGAACCATTCCCTGACCGGGCCTATTATATAATTGTAATTGCTCATTTATCAGAAAAAAACAAATTTGATAAAAATAAAAATGCAAAAAATTAAAACTATGATCACTGTGAGGATTTCTGCGATTTTCTTTTTCTCGTTTTCGTTTGAATCCATTTTATTTTTTATTTTATCCGCATACCTCAAAATAAGCATCACCAAGGAGGCCTATGGAATTCTCCCATGTATGCGAGAGTGCAAAGTCTGTGCGTCTTTTTTTCTGGGCTTCGCTAAAAGCGTCCTGGTCTTGGAGGATTGAGTTTATTTTTCTTATATAGTCCTCTTTGTCGCTGCACAAATAAACATACTCTCTGAACATATCCATCGCTTCAGTTGAAGTTGCCACAACTGGTTTGCCCATTGCCAGGTATTCATCAATTTTTCTCGGATAATTGCCCACCGTCAGCGGGTTAACAAGCTGCGGGTTGAAGCAAATGTCAAAATGATAAATATAGCCTGGCACTTTTTCGGGGCTTTTACCACCCAAAAAATAAATGTTTTTATGTTTCTTCAATTCGCTTTTCTCAAAAATAGAATCCTCCGGGCCTACGAGCACAATGCTACAAGAAGGTATACTATTGGCAATATGGCCAATAATGGCCTCATCCAACCGCATGGACGTGATTGCGCCTGAATAACCCACAATCGGCTTTGGGATACTGGCCATATCATCCGGGACAGCTAAGTTTTCAGCAAGGTATCCGTCAAAATCGCAACCCTGGCCAATATCATAGCTGCAACTATTCCATTGCCTGGCATAGTTTGCCAGATACGCAGAATTAGCAATAATAATGTCTGCGCTTTTTATAAGTTTTTTTTCAAGGCGCTCACCGTGTTTTTTAAAATAGGGTTGAATGGTCAGAAAGTCGCGGATATAAAAAATGTATTTGTAGCATTCCAGTATCATTTTTTTTAAATAAACGCCACGAAAAAAATCATTGTCGTTTATAACAATCACATTTTTAAATCCAAGTTGCCGAATGGTCTTGTTTATTTTTTCCGCAAGACGCCTGTTGTTACTTTTATTAATGAAATCGTACAAGGCATTCCAATTGATCCAGTTTATTGATTCCAGGACTACGCCTGTATTATATACCCAAAAATGCTCCTGCACCTGAATCAGTTCTTCTTTCTGTTTGCTCTCCGAAGGGGAATTGCCTGCATTTTTTTCGGGTAGCAAAGATGCTCTGTCATTAGCGCGGTTGATGAACAAGACTCTGTTATAACGGGCAAGCTCATATGCCATATCTTTGAAATTAAATCCAATCTCTGATTCCCATGGCTGAAAACTGAATAAAACGATGTCTTTTCCTTTTATAAAACGGTGTCCCATCAACATGCGGTTTTTTACGATATTAGTATTCTCACAATGGGTATGGCAATCTTACTCTAATGCTATATTTCTTTGTCCAGCTGCAATAATGCATCCTCTTATAAAAATATGTAGTGTAATTTAAAAACCAGAAAAAACCCGGTTGCAACTGTTTTTAAATTACAGTTTTGCAAAAACTCAGAAATCAACGTATTCTTTATTCACATTATTTAATACAGCACCGATAAATTTATTCCCCGTATTTGTTTTCAGAAAATGCATTGATTCCCTATCAATCTCCCTGATAACATCTTTGCTTGAAAAAACTGCAATGATACCATCAGCGAACTTGGAGAGTTCTTTGCTGTCTGCGTGCGTATTAAGAGCTGCGCCTTCGATCAGGATAAAGTCATAGTGCTGAGCGATTTTATGAATGTTCAATAACAAATTATTTTTTGGAAGGACTTCTGAAGGCGTATAGTTGCCTTCGTTACAGCCAATGATATCGGTATTTCCAATATTGGTCAGTGTGGTCACTCCCCAAATCATGTCAATCGCATT
>DATMMJ010000429.1:0-3084 GCA_035569795.1 Puia sp.
TTCACTACCACTAGTGGATTTGACTCCTGGCTATAAAATTCCAGCGGCGTATAACGATACCCGTTGCCTACTTGCGTGGTGAACAAGAGTTTTTTATCCTTTAGTTTTGCGCTGGCATAGTATGCAATAAAAGGCCTTCCATTAAATGAATCGGTTGTTTTATAAATATGCAAGGAGGCTGGTAATACAGAATACAGTGAATCTACTTTATGCCAATGCAGCTGAGACAATGAAACAAGCGGAAGAAAAAGAATGCTGGTAACGGCGCGTAGACGATAGCTCATGGTCGTGAGGTTCGAACCTGCAATATAAATGTTTCATGCAATGACGCAAAGTAGAAGAGCAATACTGATTCTTTGGCATGGTACACGCCCTGTCAATACCTGACCGATTCTTCCATCCATTGTTTCTTTCCATACCCCGGTACTACATGCTTCTCACTGTGATAGGAAGAACGAACCAGCGGTCCGCTTTCGACATAATCAAAGCCAAGTTGATAGCCAATATTTCTGAGTTCTTTAAATTCATCGGGGTGCACGAAGCGCACAACAGGCAAATGTTTTTTTGTTGGCTGAAGATATTGGCCAATCGTGATCACATCGACTCCGCTGTTGCGAAGATCTGTGATGGTTTGGATTACTTCTTGTTTTTGCTCCCCCAGGCCAAGCATTATGCCGCTTTTCGTGCGCATGCCGCCTTGTTTCAAAATCTTTAACGTCTCCATGCTTCGCCAGTATTTGGCCTGAATGCGCACTTGTTTTGTAAGTCTTTCAACGGTTTCAATATTGTGAGAAACCACTTCGGGAGCAGCTTCAATGATGCGATCGATGTTTTCTTTCTCCGCTTTGAAATCGGGAATCAATGTTTCCAGAGTAGTCTCCGCGTTCAATGCCTTCACAGCCCGGATGGTGTTTTGCCAAACAATGCTTCCACCGTCTTTTATCTCATCACGGTCTACCGAGGTGATAACGGCATGTTTCACCTTCATTAAATAAATGGCTTCGGCGACGCGCTGAGGCTCATCCCAGTCAACAGGCTCGGGCCGGCCAGTTGCCACTGCGCAAAAGCCACAACTGCGGGTACAGATGTTTCCAAGGATCATGAAAGTTGCTGTTCCCTCGCCCCAGCATTCGCCCATATTCGGACAGTTACCGCTTTCGCAAATGGTGTGCAGCTTGTGCTCATCCACGAGGCCGCGCATATGCCTGTAGCTTTCGCCGATGGGCAGTTTCACGCGAAGCCAATCTGGCTTTTTTACTCTTGATTCCGCTTCGTCGATTGCACTTAATATGGGGAGCTCGAGCATACCTTGACTTAGATTTTTTAGATAGCAGTTTTTTTTAGTCTTTGATAAAAACGTCTGAACTTGCAAATAGTTTTAAGAAATCTGCCAACATTGCTTATTGCAGCCATCACTTTCGGCTACCGAACATAATGGTGACGTAGCCATTGAAGAAAAAATTCTTATACGGCACATTATATACCTGCTCTACCTTGCTAAAATAAAATTCGGCGTTTATTCCTGCCTCAATGGCAGTGACTGAGGTATTAAATCGTCCATAATCGAACCTAAGTGCTGCTTTCGCATTTAGGCCCGGCTTAAGGGAAACATGCCCCCATCCGACAGTGAAACCAGAGGCTCCAACAACAGTTGGTGATCCAGAAGTATCGTTTAGTAATTGGGTCCAAGTTTTTTGAGCATTCCCTGAGTCATATCCCGAAACATCAACATAGGTTATGTTGTAATAATAAGGCTTTTGCAGACCCAGTGAAATGCCACCGGTATATAGCGCGGTAACAGCAACACCATTTTTATTGCCTTTCCCGCCAATAAGGCGCTGCTGGCCAACCGATACCTTAAATTGATAAAAATTATTCAGCTTATACAAAATTTCCGAAGTACCAAAGACATCGCCCGAACTGAGCCTGTATTCTTTGGGGCTTTTCTTTTCATTGAGTTCAAATTGAAGCAGCGATGTTTTTGTGGGGGTTTTGAAATACCCTTTTTCGAAGAAAACACCGTACCCATCTGTTGCCAGCTTAATCCCAAAAATATTTTGCTTATTAAAAATGAGCTCCCCCTCTTCCTCCATTTTAATCATGCGGTTGATGCGTGCTTTTTTGTCGGCCTTTTTATTGTTATGATAAGTTGACTTGTACGAGGAATCCTGCGCCTGCAAAGCTGTTACAAAAATGCAGCTAAGCGCTAATAAAAAAAGTTTATTCACGGTAACGATTTGATTTATCTGGCGTAAATTTAGGCAAAAATAATACAATGACTTCAACAGTTATTTACGCAGGAGATTTGAGAACGGTTGCCCAACACCTGCAATCCGGCTCATTAATTGAGACGGACGCCCCACTGGATAATCAGGGAAAAGCACAGCGTTTTTCCCCAAGTGACCTGGTGGCAACTGCGCTGGGGTCCTGTATGATGACGATCATGGGCATCAAAGCCAGAGATATGCAGATTGATTTGAAAGGAACGAAAATAGAAGTCGAAAAGATTATGCTTTTAGAGCCGCGAAGAATTGGAGGAGTTAATTTAACATTTCATTTTCCAGGGACGCTCGTCTTGGATGAAAAACAAAAAAAGGTCTTAGAAAGGGCAGCTCATACCTGTCCGGTTATCTATAGCATTAACCCAGAAATTGCAGTAAAGACTGAATTCAGGTGGCAGGAAGTTCCCACGCTGTAGTTTCAAAGACCTGCGTACTCAAGGGGAAAATCCATATACAAATTTTGTCAGTTTACATTTGAAGCTTGAAAAAGGCTTTCAACAAGCCTTCTCAAGGCAATGGGAGAACTAAGGCCTGAGGTGGCAAGATTAGCTCCTGCTCTTGTCCAACCGCTGCCCACAACACGGCCCAGTTTTATAATGTACCGCAAAAAAATCTCTATGAAGACCTTAAACTGCCTAATTCTGTTAATTCCCGCACAACCCGGCTAACAGGCAAACCCATGACATTGTAAAAATCTCCGTTTATGCATTTTATCCCAGTCACACCAATCCACTCTTGGATTGCATAAGCGCCGGCCTTATCGTAAGGCTTGTATTTATCAACGTAAAACTCAATCTGATCT
>DATMMJ010000430.1:0-8073 GCA_035569795.1 Puia sp.
AAAATATTTCTTGGTGCTAATTCTATCGCAAGTGAGCGGGCAAATTGTGTTATTGCAGCCTTGGCCATTCCATATGCGGAGCTTCCTCTTGCCACCCTTTGATAATGAATGGAAGTAATATGGATGATGCGCCCTTGGTCCGCCATTAAAGGTATTAGTGCGCGACACGACTTTACGGCGCCGTATAGCATAATTTGTATAGAATTATCCCACGCTCCAAAATCTGATTCAATGGCTGACAAGTCTTGTGATATTCCAACACTATTCACCAATGCTTCAAAATTGCCAAATTTTTCTTTTACTATTTCTTGGAGCTTAAATATATTTTCTTCACTTCGAACATCTACTTCACAGGCAATATGACCAACACCCTCCAGGCCACTCAAAACAGTTATGCACTGGTCCAGGTCATTCGCCGCAACAAGTACCTGCCATCCTTGCTTGGCAAAACGTTCAGCAACTGCTCTGCCAATACCAGAAGACCCTCCAAGCACAATTATTCTGTTTCTCATTGTAAACAATTCGCAATTTTCATCAATACGTTGCCCTGCCTCCTGAAATATCAAAAATGAAACCCGTATTAAAACTGGCCTGTTTTGACACGATCCACGCAGCTATGGAAGCTACTTCTTCTACTGTGCCTAACCGGCCCATCGGAATTTTGGCCTTCATGTAAGCCAGTTGCTCGGGTGCAGTATTGTCATTCATGGCTGTTTTGATTACGGCAGGCGCGAGGCCATTAACAGTTATGCCCGTTTGTGCATATTCTTTTCCGATTCCCTTCACAAGACCTATCACTCCAGCTTTCATGGAAGAATAACCTGTCATAAAAGGATTGCCTTCTTTGCCTGCAATGGACGCTATCAATAATATTCTCCCATAATTATTTAACTCCATGGCTTTGACAGCAAACTTTGTCATGAGAAAAGCGCCTCTGAGATTAATGCCATAGATCTTATCATATTCTTCCACAGGATAATCTGTAATTTTTGTGTTACTCGGTCCCACAATGCCGGCCGAATTGACCATGATATCAATTTTGGAAAAATTGTTTTGGACTAGTTGCATTGCATGCTGCACTTGATGTTCAACAGAAATATCCACTTTGTAAGTCTCAGCCCTATAGCCCCGGTCACTTAACTTCTTAAATGCCTTTGCTAAAAGAGTTTCATTAATGTCAAATAAGGCTACAGTTCCTCCTTCAGAAGCTATGCGTTCCGCAATCCCATATCCCAATCCGTCGGCACCACCGGTAATAACGGCAACTTGGTTTTCAAATCTTTGCATCGTGGTCCTTCATTTTGTGCACTTCCGCGCGTCATTATAAAAAAAGATACAAATAAATCAAGCAAAGCTATATTGAGCGCTACTTTTGATTGAGGAGCTAAAGAGTCATAGGCAAATTTATAAAGTTGTACATATAAATAACGCTTCAAATGTAAATAGGCCTTTGATGGCATCATTTATCAATGCGATGGTCTTAAGCCATAATTCAGGAGAATTCACAACGCATCCCATACCGTAATCAATGATATCCCGGCTCAAATCATTCACCTATTTAAAGAAAAAAACTGGAATGAACAACATAGTTTTGCTGGCATTTACGGAACTTTAAGGTGTCAACATTGATTTCATAAACTTAAATATCTACGCATGATCTTACAAAAGGGAGCCCTGGCTCCGGACTTTGATTTGCATGCCACACCTGATCAAAAATTGAAATTAACGGAATTCAGGGGAAAGCGGGTGATCCTCACCTTTTATCCGGCCGATTGGAGCCCCGTATGCAGCGACCAAATGTCGCTCTATAACGAGACGCTTAAATATTTTCATAAATATAATGCCGAGATCTTGGGCATATCTGTTGATAGTAAATGGAGCCACATGGCTTTTGGGCAATCTAGGAAAATACACTTTCCCTTACTTTCCGATTTTGAGCCGAAGGGTGAAGTTTCCAAGGCCTACGGTGCATACGATGAAATGAACGGAGAATGCCACAGGGCTTTGTTTGTAATTGATGAAAAGGGGATTATCCAGTGGAGTTATCTTTCTCCGGATGGTATTAACCCGGGAGCAGATGGCATTTTAGATGCACTCGATAGTATGCACAAGGAACAAAATAAAAACTGAAATAATGTCCAAATTAAGAATTCCTGTTAATGATCTTGATCACCGGACCGGCGATCAAACGGGCAAAGTAATACTGGTGGAATATGGCGACTATCAGTGTCCTCATTGCGGAATAGCTCATCCGTTGATTCAGCGACTGCTCAAACAATTTAACCATGATCTGCTTTTTGTATTTCGCAATTTTCCGCTCCAGGAGGTGCATCCTCAGGCTATGATTGCAGCCCAGGCGGCGGAGGCCGCCAATTTCCAAAATAAGTTTTGGGAGATGCATGATATCATTTTTGAGCATCAGGACAGTTTATCGGGCAAGAGCCTGCTACAGGATGCAAAAATGCTGCATTTATCTGTTGACCGGTTCTCTATAGACTGGAGTAGCAAAGAAGTCATTTCAAAAGTGGAAACCGATTTTGAAGGCGGAATTCGAAGTGGTGTAAATGGAACTCCCGCTTTTTTTGTAAATGGGAATATACTAAGAAGTTATGATGCAACTTTTGAATCATTAGCTCATGCAGTTAAAAGCGCCGGGTAATTTTTGGCATAGCGCAAACCTCCTTAAGATTCTGTATTGAAAAAGAAGCACACACGTTGGATGAGCGACCTCTTCGCAACGAGTTGCTCAACTGTGATTCTCTCGATCGCCAGGTAAGCTTCCTGAACTTACCATCGTACCAGTATTTTATACAGAGGGCGATTCAAAGGTCTTACTGCGCATGTTTTCCAAATTATCGAAAGATGCGATTGCAATCTTATAATGTATTAGATTTGTCTCCCATTTCTGATCAGTCTCCTCATTTTTCAATTAAAATAATTCAATATGAAAAAGTTAGCTTTTCTTGCTTCGGCGATCCTGCTGCTTTCATTCGTTTCCTCAGATAATACCATTTCAAAAAAAGAAAGAAAAAGCGCCGTTGGCTTGCTAAAAGACACCGAAAGCGGGGTGCTTGCTTCTGTCAAGGGCCTGTCCGATGCTCAGTTGAAATTTAAGCCGGCGCCTGATAAATGGAGCGTGGAAGAATGCCTTAAGCACATTGCCATTTCTGAAAAACTGATCCGAGGCATGATCGATGGCGGATTGAAACAACCCGCGAACCCCGAAAAAAGAGCCGGGATAAAATCTACCGATGAACAGATCATAAAAAACCTAGAGGACAGGAGCACCAAGATAAAAACAATAGACCCGATGAAGCCCGAAAATACTCCTTTCAAGTCGGCCACTGAAGCCTTGGATTCATTCAAAGGAGATAGGGACAAATTGATAGATTTTGTAAAACATACCCCGGACGATCTCCGCGACCACGTTCTGGAATTACCGATCGGCACCTATGATTGTTACCAAATGATACTGCTCATCGGCTCGCACAGCAACCGGCACACGCAACAAATTGAAGAGGTAAAAGCGGATCCTAATTTCCCTAAGAATTGATGAATAGTAGCATACTGCGTGCCCGTTGTTTGCCTTTTAAAAATGATTAATTTTTAAGGGTTCCTAAGGCGTTTGTGAAAAAGGAAGCCATTCTTATTATGGGCTTATTCTAAATCCATTTAAGAACCCGCCGAACTGATTATATAGGAATTTGTCCCGGCATCTTTTGCCGGGACGAATCTTTTAAAATAGCGTGGGACGCGCTGGCAAAGTGGCGATCGATTTCAAGGGCAGCGATAACGCATGGATGAGCATATGCTTTGGGTGTGTTTTCGTTAGAACCAAATCACCGAAAATGATTGTTCGGTATATTATTAATTTGGGCGTGATTCGATTCGGGTACAGGTCAGCCAATCAAATAATAATAATCCTCAAAAACGAACACGTCGAGTATCTAATCCGTACAGTAATTCAGAAACATTCTTTTCAACCGAATAATAACTTGCTATCGCATCATCCAAAAAGCACAGCTAAAGTCTTTATCCGGTCATTTCAATTCCCTGTATGATTGACTAATAGAGCTATCTATGCCGTCTGAAAAAATCAAATTCATTTTCGTATTAAAAACATAAAAGGCAACGCCCTTTGCAGATGCATCCTTCTTTCTTATTTGATAGGAACAGACCACCAAAATCCCAAACTTTTTCGTAGTATCCGCTTTGGATATCAAGTTAGTCACTGAGTCTACTCTTGGCAGCATGTAATCAATTTCTTGCCGGTAAAATGCCAAGCTGTCTTTTTTATGTTTCATAATTGCGCTTGCCAGCTGCGATCGTACATTGGACAACGACTTTTTGTAAGTGATATCTTCAATTATTCTCCCTAACCTTTCCACCAGAGGCTGATTACTTATCACATTAAAAGAATCTAAGACTACCGATGAATCAAGCCTCTGAAGCCGGCTTAAGAAATTTTCTTTTACCCGCTGTGAGGTATCAGTAGCATGTCTGCATGACGCAAAAAGGAGCAGAATAAAAAAAGCAGTTGGCACAAGTATTTTCATTGTATTTGCTTTTTATTCAAAGGTGTAAAGTTAACGCAAATCAAAGCGGATAATTTGTGGAAAACATCCCTGTGCATTTTTTCAATAGATTTTTTTCCTAAGCGGTCGCTCCGTCTTAGTAAGGGCGTACCGGACTTTATCTTTTATCATTGGCTCCTTCCTGAGCTTTGATGTTCCTTATTAAAACAAAGCTGTTAGGGATCAACCAAACTAGTAGAAACAAAAATACATGAAAAAGAGCTATAGTGAACTCGTATGCATTTGCGGTTTCATTTTAAAGATCGCCGGTTGTAATGGATTGTACTGCGTAGCGAGAAATTATATTTTCTCAAAATAATACCCATTAAATTAATGTGACCACATTCTGTTGAAATTCTGAAGTCTTATATATATAGCACTCAAATTTCAATTGATTGTTACCAAAACATCAATTAATTATGAAATAATAATAACCAAATTATTAATTAGCAAAACCCCTGTATCCCGAGATTATCGAACCTATACTTTCGTGCGAAATCTCAAGAGATGAAATTCCTTCTATCGGTTTTAGGGCTTTTTGTTTCTTCTTTATTATTTTCTCAAAAGGGCACTGTTAAAGGAAATGTATCAGACGCCATTACAAGAGATGGGCTGCCCGGGGCGTACGTTTCCATTAATGCAACTTCATTTAAAATAGCCTCGGACGACAAAGGAAACTTTGTTATGGCGGGAATACCTCCAGGCGAATATGATATCATTTTTGAAAATGTTGGCTACAGCACCTTAAAACGGCATATCACTGTGAAAGGGGGCCAAACTTTGAAGCTCTACATTTCACTAAATCAGGAAACCAAATCACTGGAAGAAGTAACCGTATTTGGAAAGTCAAACCGGGAAAGAGAATCCGGATCAAGAGACAGGGAAAAGAATGCTGCGAACATTACCAATATCATTTCTTCCCAGGCGATGGTGCGCTCCCCGGACATCAACGCGGCAAACGTGCTCCAAAGAATGAGTGGCATTACAGTGCAGCGTTCCAGCGGAGGAGACGAAGCCTATGCAGTCGTCCGTGGGATGGAGCCCCGGTATAACAATACGCTACTCAACGGGATTAAAATTGCAAGTCCAGATAGCAAGAACAGGTTTGTTCAACTGGACATCATACCCTCTGATATCTTAAGCAGCATCGAGATCAGCAAGTCCTTGCTCCCCGATATGGAGGGCGATGCGATCGGAGGTACTATTAATATGGTGGTAAAAGACGCTCCGGACAAATCTTCATTCAAGGCAACAGGAAGCATTGGGTACAGCCAGTTATTTTTTGATGAAAAATTTATCGACTTTAAAAAATCTGACATCCAAAAACAGAGCCCTATACAAAGAAATCCTTACGGATATGCCGCCCAGCCGGGGGATTTTTCACGCACAAACCTTGATTTTCAACCCAGACAGGCGCCTCCTACCGCAACGCTCGGTTTTTCTTACACGCAGCGTTTTTTGCACAATAAGATTGGTGTAGTGCTGGCTGACAATGTGCAAAATCAATATTATGGCAATATCAGTAACCGCTATACAGTCGCGCCGATCAACATCACTTCAGATACTTTGGGATACCAAACCGTTACCAATTTCAAAGGCTATACCCAGCAACTAAATAACGGGCTGGTAGCACACATTGACTATGTGTTCAATGAGCGGAACAAAGTGAATATTGATAACTTTTACATCTACAGTTATCTGGCTCAGGCGAGGTTAAGTGAAGACACTACACTTCTCGGGACAGGGAGGGTTGGCCCGGGAACTGGGCAGATCTTTGATGTCAATGAAACCTACACGCAGCATCAGCATATAGAAAATCTAAAAGTCTCTGGTACGCACGAATTAACGCCAAAATTAACGCTCGACTGGGCAGGGGTGATGTCTGATGCTGGTAGGAGAGTCCCCGATCTCGCAGATGTGGAAACCGATTATAGGATCCAAGCAAACTATTCCCGGACAGCCACTTATTTTGACGGGATTACCCGCTCGTGGCTAAAAAACGATGACAAGGATTACACCGGTGTCCTGAATTTGGATTACCATAAAAAATGGAAAGATAACAAGAGCCTCGAACTTAGAATCGGAGGACTCTACCGGAGTAAAACAAGATTCAACAACCAGGACGATTATACATTAAAACCTCCCACAACAAATGACACCGGGAGCAATGCGGGCAAACCTGTATGGACAAATATTTATAATGCACAATGGGTGGTATTCAATACCGCTGGAACAAATGTCTATAACCCAAATAATTATAAAGCAGATGAAATGGTGTTCGCGGAATATGCTATGGCAAGATATATCTCAACCAAATGGGAAGCAGGCGGGGGCTTAAGAATAGAAAATACAAGCACGGACTGGGATATCAGGGTGCACAGTGCCACTGCTCCAAGCTCTGGTAACCAAACTTATCAGGATTTTCTTCCTAGCGCTTTTGTCAAATACAAGCTATCACCAAAAGAAAACATTCACGTGTCTTATTTCAGGTCGATATCCAGACCAAATTATTATGAACTCGTACCTGCCCAGGTATTTGCTGGGGATTACTATATTAATGGTAACCCTTACCTTCTGCATTCTGTTGCGGATAATTATGATATCCGCTATGAAATATTTCCCAAAGGCGAGCAGCATTTTTTTATTGGCGCATTCTATAAATATATTACAAACCCGATAGAAAGCCTTCTGCAAGGAAATGTAAGTTCAGGCAAGTATGAACTTGAACCAGTAAACTCTGCCCCTGCCAAGAACTTAGGCGCTGAGTTTTCATTCACCCAGTACTTTGGAAAATTTGGTGTAACAGGCAACTACACCTACACGCATTCCGCCATTTCTGTCGTCGAGACAAAGATTGGTGGCGGCAATATCACTGATGTTCGCCCTTTGCAGGGGCAAACGGACCATATAGTGAACGTTTCGCTGCTGTATAAAGATGTGAAGCACGGAGCATTTGCACAGCTGTCCTATGAATACCAGGGCAAGACCCTCACATTTGTTTCTACATTTTATCAATCCGATTATTATCAAAGACCCCTGAGCACGCTTGCTTTTTCAATCGAAAAAGACATTCAAAAGCATTTTACCGTGTTTGGTAAATTTAATAACCTCCTTAATACCGTTACAAAACAATATGTTCAAAATCGGCTGCAGGTGAGCAGTGATGCATTTAAGGCTACCTACAGCATTGGTATCCGGTACGATCATTAAACATTTATATAATCATTTATTCATTAAAACAAATAAAAATGAAAACCACAGTAAATCTTAGTTTGGGGAATAGTTTGCGCAGGGTTGCGTTTGCTTTAACGGCGATGAGTATCTTTTATGCCTGCACAAAAAACTCCACCTCTGTTAAAACCGGCCCTCAATTACCTGCAGAAGCGATCAGAGGCACTGTACTCAATGGGGGCAACGTTAAAGGGGTTATGTTAACTGATTCAACATACACGATGAACGGGGATTTAACGGTGCTGCCTACCGACACGCTTACTATTCA
>DATMMJ010000431.1:0-3731 GCA_035569795.1 Puia sp.
CATCACGGAGGAACCAATTACCAATTCAGCCACGGAGCGTGTATTTGAATACGGCGCATTGAAGACTACCACGCCCCTGCTAGTGGCACTTTTCAGGTCAACCTGATTCACTCCAATGCAGAAGCAACCGATCGCCTGCAGTTTTTTTGCAGCTTCCAGGACTTTTGCTGTGATTTGGGTTTTTGAACGGATACCAAGCAAATGAACATCCTTCAATTCCCGCATCAATTCCTCTTCAGATAAAGCGCCTCCAAGCTTTTTAACAGAAGTATAACCGGCCGATTTAAAATGCGCAACCGCCTGATCACTGATGTTCTCGAGAAAAAGGATATTTATTTTTTCTTTTGGGTAGCTTGTTGCTTTCTTATCTGGCATAATTTTTTTGCTATTTTTTCGTTTTATTTTTTTAAGAACCGCAAATTTCGTTAATAAATGCTCAAACCAAAAACAAAAATAAAGCTGAGTTTGGTTTAAGCGAATATTGGATTACCTTTGCAAATACTCGAACCACAAAAAATTGTTCCTGTTGAAAGCCATTTGTTGCTATTTTCTCGCATTACCTCTTTTTGTTGCCTGCGGCCAACCTGCGGCGAAACCTCAACCTCACCAGGTACTTGATTCCATAGCTCCGATAACTGTGTCCTTTCAAACGCTTAGCAAAGAAGAATTGCATCGTTACAGTTACGCGTCAGCACATTTTTTTGATTCCTTGTTGTCTCGCAATTTTAATGGCAGCGTGCTGGTTGCAAAGAACGGAGAAGTAGTGTATGAGAAATACGTGGGGTTAAAAAAGATGAACGATAAAAATGATCCGGTTGATGAGCATACTTCATTTCACCTTGCATCTGTTTCCAAAACGTTCACGGCAATGGCTACATTGAAATTGTGGGAGCAGGGGCAACTGGATATAAATGCTGAGGTTTCAAAATATTTACCCGGTTTCCCTTTTGCCGGTTTAACCATTAAGATGTTGCTTAGTCAGCGCAGTGGATTGCTGAATTATGTTCATTACATGGATCGGTCAGGTTGGGATAAGAGAAAATTTCTAACAAATCAGGATTTGCTCCAGTATATAATAGCGCACAAAACCGAAGTGCAGGGAGCGCCTCCCGGAAGGCATTTTGAATATTGCAATACTAATTACGCACTACTTGCTTTGGTAATTGAGAAGGTATCTGGTCAACCCTATGGGCAATATCTTTCCAAAACTTTTTTTGAGCCATTACAAATGCAGGATTCATACATCTTTAACCTGTCTGACGGTTCAAAAACGATTCAATCTTATAAGCGAAACAGAAGGCCCTATCCTATGGAGTACTTAGATGTTGTTTACGGCGATAAAAATGTGTACAGCACGGTACGCGACTTGCTGAAATGGGATATTGCTTTACGTTCTGGTAAATTGTTTAAGCAAACAACGTTAGATAGCGCATACATGCCTTATAGCTTCGAGAAGCCAGGCAAAAGAAATTATGGCCTTGGCTGGAGAATGCTGCTGGAGCCGAACGGCAAAAAGCTTATTTACCATAATGGCTGGTGGCATGGTAGCAGGACCGCTTTTATCCGTATGATTGATGAAGGAGCTACTATCATTGCCCTCAGTAACAACGATTGCACCAGAGTGTATGCGTCAAAAAAGCTTTGTAATCTTTTTGGAGATTATAGGCAAGGCACCGAAACTTTTGATGAACCAGATAATGAAGTTTCCGGGAGAGGCGGCGAGCCCTCCCAAAAAAAATAATCCCTTCGCTTTTAAATTTCAGCCCCCTTTTATTTGAGTTGCCATATTGATCTACCTTAAATCATTTCAGCTATAATTAAAATGATTAAATTTCCGTATGGAAATTCTTTCAGCGGGACAAATTCATGCATGGGATGAATTCACTATTGCTCATGAGCCGATACTTTCAATTGATTTAATGGATCGGGCTGCGGCAAAATGTTTTGCATGGTTACAGGATAACGGCTATGCAGATGCGTCATTCTCGATTTTTTGCGGAAAAGGCAATAATGGCGGCGATGGTCTTGCACTCGCCAGAATGCTTTCGGAAAAAGATTGCCTCGTAAAAGTATTTATCCTAGAATTTGGCCATAAGGGCACAGATGATTTTCAGGTTAACCTTGCAAGGCTCCATCAAACGCCAGCTGAGATACGGTATGTGCAAACTGAAGAAAATTTTCAACCCATTCCCATAAATGATGTAGTGATCGATGCCTTGTTTGGTTCTGGCTTGAACCGTCCCTTAACCGGCGTTACTGCAAAACTGGTAGAATATATTAATTCATCAGGCAATAAAATCATTTCGATAGATATCCCAAGCGGCTTATCTGCCGATAAGAGCTCGAAAGGCAACCCAATTATCAAAGCTTTGCACACGTTAAGCTTCCAGTGTTACAAACCTGCGTTCCTTATGGCAGAAAACGGAGCATTTAAAGGCAGTGTCCATGTGCTGGATATTGGCCTGCACAGAGATTACCTTTTGGGTGTGCAAAATAACCTGACACTGATTGATAAAAAAATCATTCAACAAATTTTCAAGCGACGCAGTAAATTCGCCCATAAAGGAAATTTCGGTCATGTATTGCTGTTAGCCGGTAGTTATGGCAAAATGGGTGCTGCCTTAATTGCAGCAAAAGCCTGCTTAAAAAGTGGCGCCGGACTACTCACCTGCCATGTCCCCAAATGCGGGTATGTAATCATGCAAACAGCAATCCCTGAAGCGATGGTTACAACAGATGATGACGAATATATTTTGACAGGGACTAAGGAAGAAATATCAAAATATAATGTTTTGGGCATAGGGCCCGGAATTGGAACAGATGCAAAAACAAAATTCTTTTTTGAATCCATATTGAAGCATTACAAACGGCCGGTTGTTATAGATGCAGATGCATTAAATATCCTATCGAGCGACAATAAAATGTTGGAGCTCCTTCCACGCTTTAGTATTCTCACACCGCATCCCAAAGAATTTGAAAGGCTTTTCCGGGTATCAGAAAATGATTTTAACAGAATTGAGTCAGCAAGAGAAAACGCAAAAAAAAATCAATGTATCATTATTTTGAAAGGCCACAACACATTCATTGCATTGCCGGATGGCAACGGATATTTTAACTCTACCGGAAACGCCGGAATGGCAAAAGGCGGTAGCGGGGATGCACTTACAGGAATGCTTACCGGCTTTTTGGCTCAGGGCTATCAACCATGGGAAGCTGCGCTCATTAGCGTATATCTGCATGGGCTTGCAGGTGATATTGCAGCATCTTATTTCTCTGAACAAAGCATGCTTGCCTCCGATCTCAATGATTGCATAGGCCAGGCAATATTAACACTTGAAAAAAAATAAAGTGAAACAGGTCATCCTAACAAGGATTGTTCGATTCGATTGTTAAAATTTATCAAAAATCTTTTCCATGCTTTGAAAAACATTACTAAAGCGATTTTTGTTATTGAATAGTTATAAGTGAACCCAGGTAGCAACTATTGCGAGGTTTTTGCGTCTATATGGTTAATAAAAAAGGAGTAATTATGAAGAAGTTATTAATAGTAATGATTTCATTAGCGCTAGCAGGAACTGTGTCAGCGCAGCATTTTAGTCATGGGGGCGGCGCCTATTATCATCCCCGGGTAATCGTTACAGGGGGTTTCTATCCTTATTATGGGTTTGGTTTTGGGCCTTTTTACCCATATTCTCCGTATGGCTATGGTTATGGCTATGGCTACAATAGGC
>DATMMJ010000432.1:0-6136 GCA_035569795.1 Puia sp.
CTATTTTCTAACCAAGGACATGCCGTTTATAAGCTTCTTCCAGGTCCCGGAATTGGCTACTTTCAAGTCTTTTATGTGGATGAGAACTTTTCTTCATTACGACACCTTAAGGGGTAAGAAATTCTCTTTACAGAATAACTATCCAGAGTATTCGGAATTAGGCAATAAGATTATCCATGTTGCCAACAAAATCCCTACCACTGAGATATGGAATCATGAATGCATCAATGCTACCATCGGGCAAATAGAATATTATCGTGCGGCCAACGTATTTGAAACCGAAAATGACATCGCCATCTTGTATGATAAGCTGGAGGAACTCGTTAATCATTTTGAAAAACAGGCTGAAACCGGCAAGCAATTCGCGTTCGGAGAAACACCTCGCCATGATTCGGGTGCCTACATTATGTACCTCAACGAGCTTTTCATAGGCGACAACACCATTTTAGCCGAAGTGAATAATATGAAAATGAGTTTTCTAAACCATAGCGTACTGCATATTGTAGGCACCCGTGATGAACGGTTCAGCAATTATGTTTACGATAATGTGATGAATATGATTGGCAAGTCCACCATGATCAGCAACGTAGGTGAAAAAAGCAGGAATCGCTTTTTCAGCTCATTGCGCGAAAAAATATGGAAGCGAAAAGCTTCTTTGAAAAATGGCCAGCAATACCCAATCGCATAATTATGTAGTTTCGCAGGATGGGTCATCCGTCCGAACTTGCCACCATTCAACTCATAGAGTGCCCCCGCGACGCGATGCAGGGGTGGAAATCTTTTATTCCAACAGAAAAGAAAATTGAATATATAAACGCTTTACTGAAAGTGGGTTTTGATACGATTGATTTCGGCAGTTTTGTATCCTCCAAGGCTATCTCCCAAATGGCAGACACAAAACAAGTGTTGGAAGGTCTACAAATGGAAGGGTTGAAAACCAAGCTTCTTGCAATTATTGCAAACGTGCGAGGTGCTGAAGAAGCGGTCGAATTTGGGCAGATCACCTATCTCGGTTTTCCATTTTCTGTTTCCCAAACTTTTCAGCAAAGAAATACCAATAGTTCCATGGATGAATCGCTGAAACGAGTGGAAGAGATTCTGCGTATTTGTCTTGGGCACGAAAAAGAACTGGTCGTGTACATATCCATGGGTTTTGGCAATCCTTACGGTGATGCCTATTCGGAAGAAATTGTTTTTCAATGGGTCAATAAGATTGTAGCATTGGGCGTAAAGATAATTTCTCTTGCAGATACAGTTGGCCTTGCAACTCCGCAGCAGGTTTTTTCTATCACTGATTATCTTATCCATAAATTGCCGCAACACCAAATTGGAGTTCACCTGCATTCTGCTCCCACGAACCGGACAGCCAAGTTGGATGCCGCTTTGAAAGCAGGTTGCAAAAGGTTTGATGGCACATTGAAGGGCATTGGCGGCTGCCCGATGGCTAATGATGAGCTGGTTGGCAATATGGATACAGCGCTGATGATTAAATATTTTAGTGATCTGGGATTGCTCAATGGCCTAAACGAGCAAGCACTAGATGAAAGCATCCGTATTGCGAATGAAATCTTTTTTTAGAAATGAAATTACAAATTACAAAAAACAAGGGGAAGCCTCATATTATTTTGTACCATAGGGATAATGGAACCCAAACTTGGATGCATGCTGATGCGTTTTTTGTCCTGCATGACCTCAGCCATTTTGCGTTAGAGAAAACGCTTGGTTACAAAAACGCATTCCTGGGTACGGTGAATAAGGGCGTGGATGTAAAGGACTTTGAGAACCCGGAAAAGCGAAAGCAAATGGGCCTTGGGAAGGAAGCCGCGTATGCCGAGAATATGGCCAATCTTTTTTTGATAGAGCTTTTGCAGGGAAATTTTGATGATTTTAATCAAATATTAAACCAAGCATTTAAGCCTATGGATAAGCAATTATCAGTCCCTATCCTTTCAGATAAAGAAATCTTTTCCGTAAGAACCTATTTGCAGGCGTTGATAACGCAATGGAAACAGTTGCAGAGCAGCGAAACCATGCATCTCGATTATCAATGCTGATAAAAAAGAAACGCTCCGCTATGGAATTTATGCTTGACATGCCAATAACCGCTCCATCTCATAAAATCAATTATTCTGACCCAATGTTATTGATTGGATCCTGTTTCACAGAACACATAAGCAATTATTTGGGTGAGCTTAAATTTAATGTGCTTGAAAACCCGAACGGGATTTTATTCGACCCACACAGTGTTGCAGCCAGCATTGTTTCTTATATCCAAAATGATCAATTCACAGAAAACCGCTTGTTTTATCTGAACGAATTGTGGCATAGCTGGCAGCACCACAGCATATTTTCAAACATGGATAAAGCTGCATGTTTGGATATAATAAACAAGTCTCAAGACCAGGCGCATCATTTCCTAAAAAAAACTAAATGGCTTATCATCACTTTAGGATCCGCGTTTTCTTATCATCTCTCAGAAAACGGACTAGCAGTGGCCAATTGCCACCGTGCGCCGGCACAATGGTTTAATAAACATTTGATGACTATCGAAGAGATCAATGTGGCTCTGGACAATTGTATCCATCAGTTAATAGCCTTTAACCCAAATATCAGGGTCTTATTTACGGTCAGCCCTGTGCGTCATATACGGGATGGAGTTGTAGAAAACAACCGGAGCAAGGCAAGGCTAATAGAGGCAGTTCACCACCAGGTCAATAAATCCGCCAGATTGGACTATTTCCCGGCTTATGAGTTGGTGATTGATGTGCTTCGTGACTATCGTTTTTACGATATCGATTTGATTCACCCAAACTATCAAGCAACCCAATTTGTGCTTGAGCGGTTTATTGATCATTTTATCGATTCCCCATCCCTGGAAATCATGAAGGAGGTGAAAAAAATAATTGTTGCAAAAAAACATCGCCCGCTACAGCCTTCTTCCGGCGCACACAAGCAATTTCTTTTGGATCATCTTGAAAAGGCGCAACAATTAAAATCGCGGTACCCTTTTTTAAATATGGATGAAGAGCTGGATCATTTCTCGCGGCGCCCTAGCCAATGAAAAAGCATTATTCCGGCACTGCTTTGCTTCTAACAAATCCTTATTTTGAGAAAAAAAATACTCAATTTGTAATTTTTTTTGGGGAATTAAATGTGGAATAAATTATTCCCTTTTTTTATTTTATGTTGAAAACTTTGTGCAGCTTCGCGTTTTATGGTTTTTTTTCCATTTCATGCTCTGTGGCATGAGTTTAGTTATACCTTATTTACTGAAAAAACAATTCTATCAGCCTTATCAACAAAAGAAATGAAGGACCTAAGATATCTATTGCTATTAATCGGTTTTGTGATTATTGCACATGTGACTAAAAAGAAGGCCGAAGGAAAAAACGAGGCTAGGGTTTTACCGGATATTCCTGAATATAAACAGCAAAAAACAGATTCAGGAAGGATTGAAGCAAGCAACAATCAGTTTACAATACCAGCTGCCTATAATTTTTATTATTATTGAATCAATTATCCTGCGCCACTTAAATAGCCCTTACCCATCCCATCGCCCGAAGCTTTGGGTTCTTTACTCAAGATACTTATCTTTATCTCTCATTGAAGCAAGCCATAAAATTGAAGTTTTTTTGTACAGCCACATTATTCTGTCTTCTTTTTATTCATTCACGTTCCTACGGCCAGGTCACTGATTCTTCAAAGAAAAGCGGCATACAGAATAATAATATTTTCAGACTCGTAATGAATTCGATGACACGCAGTCATGGAGATTCGGCTGCAAAAGCAATCAAGAGCGCCGACCAGTTTAAGCCATATCAGGGAAAAGGCATCCGGCATATTTATATTACGAAGTTTGGGTTTGATAAACTATTCACGGACACCTCAAATAGGCTAAATTACTTTGGAACGCGTCTGTTGAATCATCTGCACAGAGATTCCAGGGACTGGGTGCTCAGGGATAATCTCTTCATTAAAGAACATACTGCATTAGATCCCTATAAACTTGCCGATAACGAACGCTTCCTTCGAACACTGAATTTTATTCAGGATGCACGCATTGAAATAGTCCCTGTTTACGGGGAGTCTGATTCGGTTGATGTCATTGTAATCACAAAAGATCTTTTCAGCATCTCAGGTCAGATAGCCGGTGCCAGCAATACGAATTTCAAAGTACAGGCAAGCGAAAGCAATTTTTTGGGCATGGCCCAAAGAATTGAAGGCACAGCATTGTTTGAAACTACGCGGTCTCCGGCGTTTGGCTATGAACTTTCCTATAGCAAAAGCAGCATTGCCAACTCCTTTATCAACGCATCTGTAATATATACAACCATCAATCCCAATCTCGCTGGCGGAAGCCCTAACGAAACAGCCTGGTTCATCAGGTTGGACCGCCCATTAGTTTCAGAGTTCATGCACTTTGCCGGAGGGATCACCGTCGGTGAAAATGAATCGTTCAATGCTTATGCGGTGGCTGACAGCACGTTTTACAAATATCATTACAACACCTACGATGCTTGGGTAGGCTATGCGCTTGGCGCAAATAAATCCTTTAAAGTCAATACCAGAGATAGAAAATTTTTAAGCGTCCGATACCTGCAGAATCAATTCTTGAGCACACCATACCAGATTGCAGATAATTTCAATTTTAAATTCAATGATAGACAGGCGGTCTTGGCGCAGCTGACATTGTTCAAGCAAGATTTCTTCAAGACCAATTATATTTACGGGTTTGGCACAACTGAAGACATACCGCACGGGTATAATATTTCCTTCACTACGGGATGGTACAGGCAACTGTATTTAAAAAGATTTTATGGAGGAACAGAATTCAATAAATATGTTGCCAGCAGCCAGGGCGATTTTCTGCAATACTATTTGCAGACCGGGGCCTTTATAAGCGGCAACCAACTGCAGGATGCCAGCGTGCTGCTGGGTGCAAGCGTGTACAGCAGATTATTCCTAATTGGGAATACAAAACTCCGGCAGTACGGCAGTTTTAGCTATACCCGGCTTTTCAATAATATAGCTATCGACCCTTTGAGGATTGATAACCCTTTCGGGCTTCGGTATTTCAGTTCGGATTCCACTATCGGCCAGCAGCGCATTTCCTTGCATGAAGAGACCTTTATATTTCTTAAATATAAACTGTTTGGCTTTAAATTCGCCCCATTTGCTTTTGCAGATGCTGCACTGCTCACCCCGCCGAAGCAAGACTTTTCGAAATCGCAGGCATATTATGGCATAGGATGTGGAGTACGCACCCGCAATGAGAACCTGGTGTTCGGAACCATTGAAGTAAGGTTGGTTTATTTCCCCAATACTGTGCCGCAGAATAACACTTTTAAAATATTAACGACAATTAATCTGCAGTTCAGGTACAACGCAACTTATGTGCATGCACCTGATATCGCGCAGTTGAATACAGATCCCACAAATAATATTTATTAATTTTCAAAGTTTTCCATTTGTATTTCTAGACTTATCTTACGCGATGCATTTGATGCGCATTTTTTTTATTGGTTTGTTCATCAGCTTCTTGGGCGCATTGCCATTGGGTACACTCAATGTCGCAGCCATGCAGATTTCCGTGAGCGAGGGCATAAAGAATGCAATCTATTTTTCGCTGGGAGCATTGCTAGTTGAAATAATCTATGTACGGATTTCATTAGTGGCAATGGATTGGGTCCGCACGCACAAAATAATATTCCGATGGCTGGAATGGATTTCCATACTAATTGTAGTGGTACTGGCCTTAGCGAGTTTTATTTCTGCGGCGAAACCTTACAACGAAAAAAACATACACTTCATCAGTGCACTCCCTAAGTTTTTATTAGGCATTGCGATGAGTGCTGCCAATCCGGTACAGATACCTTTTTGGTTTGGATGGAGTACAGTACTTTTTAGCAAAAAAATATTGCTGCCTAACAATGAGCATTACAATTTTTATATAGCAGGCATTGGGATTGGGACCTTTATAGCCAACGCCCTTTTTATCTTTGGCGGAAGGTTTGTGGTCCACAAATTAGATGCAAATCATCAAATATTTAATTGGGCGGTTGGAGGAGTGTTTGCCGTAACTGCAATTATCATGCTTTTGCGGATAATGATGAAAAAAGATGCATCAGCTAAATTA
>DATMMJ010000433.1:0-2419 GCA_035569795.1 Puia sp.
AATTACCAGTTCAAAAATCATATCATATCTAGTTTAATAATGTTTATGCAGTTGTTTGCTTTGCCCAATTATTTATTTCTTCGCCTTCAATTTATACCCTCCCAATCTCCTAGTTAATGATAAAAATACACTTTATATGCATGGGGAAGAGGTTGATGTGCTAGAAACAAATCTTGGATTCCTGACGACAATCCGGTTGACCGGTTTTGTCAGTAACTTAGCTAAATGAACCTAAGGGCTCTGAAATATGCTTCGCCATTGATTCTGTATGCGCTCGCTATCTTTGCGTTCACCCGCACCGGACTGGGTTGCTGGCTTGCCATCTTGTACGGCTGGGCGTTCATACCGTTAGTTGAATTATTATTGCCGCCAGATAATAATAACATGGATGCTGCCCAAGAGGAAATTGCAAAAAAGGACAAGCTCTACGATTTCGTTTTGTATGCAATGGGAATATTATTATACCCCGTGCTAATTATTTTTCTTTATTCCATGCAGGATCATGGACTGAGCAAATGGGATATCCTTGCCCGGATTGCCACTATGGGTATGCTTTGCGGCACATTTGGCATCAATATCGCCCACGAGCTTGGGCATCGCCCTGGTAGGAGAGAGCAATGGTTTGCCAAAGCGTTTTTGCTAACGAGCCTGTATACTCATTTTTTTATTGAGCATAATAAAGGCCATCACAAGCATGTTGCCACTAATCAAGATCCCAGCAGCGCGCGGCTAGGCGAATCAGTTTATAGGTTTTACCTGCGGACCATTGCGTTCAGTTATATCAGCGCATGGGATATTGCAAATAATGATACCAGAAAAACCCGGAGGAGTGTTTTAAGTTTGCATAATGAAATGTTGCTGTTACAAATGCTGCAGGTTGTTTTTGTCCTGCTCATTTTCCTTTTTCTTGGGTGGAAGATCATGCTTTATTATCTGGCTGCAGCATTGATTGGCATACTGCTTCTTGAAACCGTTAATTATATCGAGCATTATGGCCTAACCAGAAAACAAGGGGCTGGGAGCAAGTATGAACGTGCAACGGCTCATCATAGTTGGAATAGTGACCACCTTATGGGCCGCTTGATGCTGTTCGAACTGAGCCGCCATAGTGACCATCACTATCTCGCATCAAGAAAATACCAGATACTCCGCCATCATAAAGATGCCCCACAAATGCCCACAGGGTATCCGGGCATGATGATTCTTTCTCTTGTGCCACCAGAATGGTTTTTTGTAATGCACAGGCAAATGAAGAAATATCATGTATCTGCGGAAAATCCTGTAGTGATGGAAAATGAAAAACATCTCTGAGCCGGCAAAGGACTTAAGAGCTTCTGTACCACCGCATGATGCAACGCTTTTGAAGCTTAGTAAATGGGCGGAACGAAGTTTTCTTTGGCTCTAGCCGCATTACCTTAATTTTTCAGCGAGCCTTTGAAAAAACGCCATAAAACTCGTTCATTTTATTTATTTCGGGCTTTTCCCGCGGACATGCATATCTAAAATATTCTATTGAAAAATGCTAGCCAAATTGCATAGACAGCTAATTAAAGTTTTCGCCAAAGTATAATCACGTTTAAATTTATCCGCATGACAATCAGGAAAACCTTCACAACTGCCCTACTTTTTCCCCTTTTATTTAGCCTCGAAGTTAGTTCGCAACCAGTGAGTCTGCTTCAAAGGTCCGTTCCTGAATTACAGGGCGTTTCCTCTGTTGGTATCAACCGCTTTTTGGAAGCTGCTGGAAAAAGCAAAAACGAGTTCCACAGCTTCATGTTTTTGCGACATGGCAAGGTGATCGCAGAAGGGTGGTGGAATCCTTATAGCAGAAACCTAAAGCATTCTATGTATTCTGTCAGCAAAAGCTTCACGTCGACCGCCATAGGATTTGCCGTGTCGGAAAAACTGCTCCGTGTTGATGATAAAGTAATATCTTTTTTTCCAGAGGATTTACCAGATACGCTCAGTGCATATTTGTCCGAGCTCAGAGTAAAGGATCTGCTCACCATGTCGGTCGGGCAAGAGCCTGATCCAACAGGTAAGGTAGTTACGACTGACTCCAATTGGATTAAAGCATTCTTATCATTGCCCATTATCCATCAGCCAGGAACGAAATTTCTCTATAATACCCTTGCGACTTACATGTTGTCAGCGATTGTGCAAAAAGTAACGGGTCAAAGAGTTATTGATTATCTCAAACCCAGGTTATTCGTCCCTTTGCAAATTCAGGGAGTAGACTGGGAAGTTGACCCCCGCGGTATTAACACAGGCGGCTGGGGCTTAAGAATAAAGACGGAAGACATGGCGAAGTTTGGCCAGCTTTATTTGAATAAGGGCAATTGGAACGGGAAACAGATTCTGCCAAGAGCATGGGTCGAAGAGGCGACCACAATCAAGATTGAACAGCAGCCCGATTTTG
>DATMMJ010000434.1:0-3926 GCA_035569795.1 Puia sp.
GTCATAGAAAACTATTTACAGACAAAAAAGGAAGTTAAAGATATCATTGAAGCTGTTACAGAAATGATTTTGAATACGCCTGCATTGGAACATCTGATTATAAGAAAATGAAATTTCAGCCCCGAATGTCAAAATACAAAAAAAAGAAACCCTGCTTTGGAGTGTAGCTTCACGGATCCTTCAATACCCGGTAAATCTGCGATGATATTACAGTCTTTTGCGTAAACCAACTTCAAACACTTGGATTGGTTAATCAAACAGCTCACGGCGATTTTAAAAGAAAACGAACAAGTAGCATTTTTTAGTTGGCAAGGAATGCTTAACAACTGCAAATGGTGTAATAGTTTTTGAGTCCTGTAAATAAGCAATCTGCATTCTCCCAATTGCCTACATTCTTGTGAAGATTATCTGCAGATATTCCCGAGCTTTATTTTGAGTTTTTTTGCAGCAGCTTTTTTACTTCTATTTCAATCACTTTAGATCCTGTTTTCCCATCTCGGGCGAGCCCCTGAAGCACTACCGCAAATTTGCCACTTAAATCGGAACTATAAAAGTAGACGTCTTTTTCACCCTGTGGAGTCGTTTTGATATCTGGCGACCAGTACAAAAGATTTCTGAAATCAGGTAACCTGACGGCAGTTTGCTGTTGGCTGTCATACACCGGCGAATAAAATTCTCTTTGTAATTGCAACCCTTGGTAATCAATTACGGTGGAATGCGGATCAAGCTCAAATCCTTGTAGGTGGCCATTATAGGTTTCAAAATTTAGAATCCCATCAAAAGCCATATTTCCATAGAAATATGTCTTAGTGATGATATCCAATTTCTTGATCTTCAAAGGATCGTAATTAATAATCCTATCAAAATCAAAGACGGGCACGCCACTTAGTAAGACTAGTGGGTCTGACTCAAAAAAAACATGTTCTTTTTGACTATCTAAAACTTTCAATTCATATTTCCCATTCCGGGTTCTTAAAGTAACGGGCGCTACATATTCACGCAATACTTCTTCCATTGTGGTAAAACGAACGTAGTTATCAAGCAGGTATGAAACATCTGGTTTTCCATAAAATGGGGTGGTATCGATAAGGGGAATCTGAAATCTGTTCAACCTGTTTCCAAAATACTGATTTTGTACCTCGGCTGCCACATGGTGGTTCATTAGTAATCGCGGGCTGATTTGGTCTAGGGTGTTAGCTGTTAAAAATCGATCTGAGAACTTATCGGAAAAAGGATCTAAAATCTCAATATTTAAAAAACTATCGGTTTGATTTTTGGGATGAAAAATCAACTCCCCATTAGAATAAAAATCTTTCATTTCAAAATGGACGATGCCACTTGAATCGCTCCTGGCAGTACGAAACTGCAGCCGCATGCCCGGAGAAGAAAGATAAACAGCAACGCCTGCAGCCGCAACTCCTGTTGCTGAATCTGTTATTTTCCCTTTGATAATATGGCCCAGATATTCGGGGGCAAAATTAAATGCAGGTTTTTTATTCTGAAGGATGTCTTCCCAGCGAAACCTTCTCCATCCTTTAGTCATCATGAGGTTATCCATTGCCTGTTGTGTCCCTGTTCCATTATCATAAAAATAATATTGGGGAGACTCAATTGCCTCTGTGAGATCTGAACTCAGCCACAGATAATTATCAATATTCATTTCATCAATTTCTTGTAACGAATCCAACCGATATACTGCCATGGAAAGATTTGCGGCGAGCCCAAAACCAGTTTGGTCCGCGGATGTAATATGCATACTTATTTTTTCGCGGGTACCGTATTGCTGCCTATCAGTTGTTAACTGAATATGGAATCTTTGTTCTGGAAACTTAAAATATAAGCGCTCGCAAACAGGAATGCGCCCAGCATTAAAAACGGTAAAATGAGATATGCCATCTCCCAGCTTCTGTCTATCAACGGAAAACGTAGCAATGCCATTTTGTATGCTATTCTTGAATGCCGCTTTCACGATACCTCTAGTATGTGCAAACAGGTAAACTGGAAGCGTGTTATAAACATTACCGGATGCCTGAACGGTTATTGTTATCATATTATTACCTGCTTCTGCCAGATGCATCACAAAGCCATTATTAAAAGCAACCGGCAATTCCTGCACAATCCTCTGACCATCGACTAATGTAGTTACTGCCCTGTAAGTTCTGTTGATTGCAGGTGTTAGGTCAAAGCTTCCCATTCCAAATTGCAACGTTCTATATTGTAGCAGGGTATCGTTTTTGTCATCAATAATGACGCCTTGGCAAGAAATGCCTTTTTTGTTTTGGTCTGTTATGCTAAAAGCGATTTTGCTTTGCATTCCGCTGACGAGATTACCCCCTTCAGGGAACATTTGCATACGGTAGATACTTTGTTGTTTGCTCGAGTCCCGCTGGTTAAAATGATGCCCATTAATGATGATTACCTGTTTTTCAAAAAAGAAATTTGCGCTAGAATTTTTCATCCAGTTTGTATAGGACCGTATTTTGTATTTTCCTGTTGGCAAATCTGTTGGCAATTGAAAGGAACCGCTGCCGCAACCTTCCTTGAGTCCAATTTTTGCCTGCATCACGGGTTGGTTTTTATCGTTAAGGAGTTCAGTATAGGCCACCTTGCTCACTCCAAGAGGCCTATGAAAACACCCATCAACACAATACAATTTAAACCAGCAGATTTCACCTGCGAGGTAAAAATTCTTATCCGAATGCAGATAGATTTTTTCCTGCAACCTGGCTTGCATACATTGTTCAAACTGCGGAAGTAATGGCTCGCTGTCCTGAATTTGTGCTGATATATCTAATCCAATCAGTACAAACAGGACCGCAATAAAAAGCGCTTTTTTTTGCATAAGGGAAAACCATTTATTCATCACTGAGCCGTTATTGGATTTAGAAAATGACATGGTTCATCATGGCCAGAATGCAGGCTTTACATTTGTTCCGTTTAAAGTGCAATCCACACAAGCTGGCAGCGAAGCCTTGAAGGTTAATATCTCTAAGTTCAAACTAAAGAGAATGGGTTGGGTCTTTGCCGCGACGATAGGCAGGTATAAGGCTCCGTATTTGGCCATGCTATCCGGATCATTTTGTATTTCAATTTCCGGACAATACATCCCATAATTCCAGTTCGGCACGTCTGCAGGACGGATAAAAAATCTTTTCTCCTGAGCAGGAGATACATTAAAAAATCCTATTACCATCTGCGCAGGATTAGTAATACAATGAATATTCCCAACTAATTGTGACGGCAACGGGTTAAAAATTGATCCATTAGTTTCCGTATTTTTTTTCATGGTTTCAATGAAATGATAACCTTGCTCACTCCATCCATATTGGTCGACACTTATACTGTACAGTACACTTAGTTTCTGCGAACCGGAAGCAATGTTGACAATAGGCATGCTAATAATATCGGAACTAAGGCTTGCCGAAGACCCTAGCAAAATTTCGTTTGACGAATCAGATTGCCAGCATCTGTAAATAGTCGAATCAAACGGGTCTTGAGGATAATAATCTACCACAGGAGGGGTAAGGCTGTAGAGATATCCCTGGGGTCCGGGTTTTATGATATATTTTAACTTGGAAAGGTAAGCAGAATGAAACTCCCAGGTCTCTTTGTACAACCATTGATAATAGCGGGTATTGTTTTGGGGATTATGGGCGCTTACAGAAATTTGTATACCAATATCTTTTTGCTGAAAATTAATGGTATCTATGGGTAGATTGGGAATAACAGGCACAAAATCAGAAACATATTTTTCCCCGTTAGCTGTATTTATCTTGAGCCGGTATCTTTTATTGCTATTTAAATTCAGGTTATTGGCAATGTACTGGCCCTGGTTGCTTTCCTGCAACGCAAACGAAGTACTATCATCGGCCTGTACGGTAATTTGCGCGCCTTGTTCATATTGCGCCGCGAGCGTATCTAAATTT
>DATMMJ010000435.1:0-2041 GCA_035569795.1 Puia sp.
CGGACAGTTCAAAAAAAACGGATAGCCCCGTCATTAACAAAAAGGTAGCTGCCAAAAGTGATGCTCACCTTGCAGAAGACAGCAAAGAGATAAAGATCACAAACAACAAATCAAAAAAAACAGAAAAGAACGATGTAGCGCGTGATAGTTCTCAGAAGATAAAACCTACAGCTTCACCGGATTCAAAACAGGAAAATGCTGCAACCCCTAATCCATCTCCAGAAAAACCAACTGGTTCAGACGCCGGGAATAGACCGTTTGTGAGCAAATATGGTATAATTCCACGAGATGCAAATGAAAGCAACTTGACTGTTTTTTTTAATACTTTCCCGGGTAAGAGCACTCTTATCAAGGTTAATTTTGACGGTCCTGCAGATGCTGAAATGAATACCGTAAAAACGCAAATCATCAAAGTACTCAGAAAAAGTGGCTATATAAATGTAATCGATCACTCCGAAACGATTGAGCCGAAACAAATTCCAAAAGAAATTCATTACGAATTGCAGCATGATGGCAGCGTGGTTTTTTGGGTGCCCCCATCCAACCAACAGTAGCCCCCTTGCCACCGATATTATTTCATACGCTCATCTAAAAACCCATACACGATGGAAGGCCTGAAGGGTAGTTATCTTCTTGATCTGAAAACAAAACCAACCTGAAAGTTTGTAATATCATACCCTGCCTCTGCATTGAAACCAAACCTAGGAGAGACAAAATAGGAAGCCCCGACAAAGGCTCCCAAGACCGGGATCACTTCGTTATAATCGTAGGCAATGTCATTATTATATTGATAATGATGAAATCCTATTCCGGCTGAAAGCCCGCCATAAGTATCAAGGCCTCTCACCTTCCAGCCATAATGCCAAGCGGATCTGCCGGCAAAAACCAAAGTCCTTGAGCTGTAGTCGTTATAATACCCACCACTCGAAAATGAACCCCCTGCTTCTACTCCTAGTGTAATCACTCCGGGGCCAGCATGCCATAGTCCCCATTCGACAGCCATTTTAGTTCCAAAAGCAGAATTGTAGTAGTCCCCTCTGTACTGGCTTCCTACTCCAACTCCTAAATTTACTAAGGTGGTTCCGACTCTGACGGGTGTAACAGGGGTTTTGCTTATATAGGACTGGCCCATGCAAACAGAACAAATACAAACAAAATTCCACATCAAAGTGAGCTGAATAATTATTTTCTTTTTCATACATGCTCAACTGACAAAAATAATACCAACAGATTCTTAAAGGATATGACAGCCTGCTTATAAGCAGAACACCCTTTTTTTTTGTGGCGTTTCTTCCACAATAAAAGATTTTAGAGTCATGAACCTGCACATGCTATTGCAACGGCTTGAAGTAAAATCCGTGCCTGCTTATTGGATTTGTCGGTGCTACTCAAAAGATTGTCTAAATCCTTATCCATTTTTTTTGATATCGGTCCACCATTGTTTTACCAAAGAATAAAGTAACCGCGATAATTCATGCTCAACACCAAACTAAATGTTCTAAAAAGACAAAAATATCTTTTTGTGATGTAGCTTTAATATTGCGCCTGTGTTTAATTAAAAGAATATCGCTTGTGAAGTATTTGCACGACTACCATCTCTCAATTTTTTTGTTTGAAATTAATTGCCTCTGGGATATCTGGTATGGCTAAGCTCTATCCACACACCACTCAGAAAAACTCCATGATAAAAAAAAACTTTTGGATTGATATCTCGATATTAAACCTCCTGGTAGTAGGTCTCTTGGGTGTTGTTCTCAGAAGTAAAATTGTTTTCGCTTTGCCTTTTATAAATTATAATCACTTGCTGGATGGGCATTCACACTTTACATTCGATGGTTGGGTAACGCTGGTGCTAATGGTGTTGATGGTCCATGAATTATTGCCAGCAACTCGCTGTAACAACAAGCAATATCAATGGCTCTTTGGGAGCATAGCGCTAAGTGCGTGGAGTATCCTGATTACCTTTTGTTTAGAAGGCAATGGGACGCTGTCTATTCTATTTTCTCTTATTTTTATATTCCTGACCTATGTTTTCAGTTTC
>DATMMJ010000436.1:0-3404 GCA_035569795.1 Puia sp.
GAAGAACAAATTATTGCCAGGGAAAGCTCACTAAGGAAAATTATGGCCGGGATCATCACCCGCGCTGCTTTACCATCTGGATGGCCGGTGGTGGTGTACGGCCAGGTGTATACGGCGAAACGGATGATTTTGGATATAACATCACAAAAGATCCGGTACATGTGCACGATTTTCATGCAACTGTTCTGTACCTGATGGGACTGGATCATGAAAAACTTACGTTTAAACATCAGGGGAGGCGTTATCGCCTGACAGATGTGGCAGGCAAAGTGGTGAATGGGCTTATTGCATAAAATATTAAATTACCGCTGAGCTATAAAGGCTTTCAAACAATTAATGATTGCTACGCCACCTCAGCATTGTGACCAAATCACCCGCTTAAGGGGGGATTTTTTATGATCAAGGGTAAATTGGTTTACACCAAATAAGGGTAATTCATTAGTACACTTGTCAAACAATAAAAAAATGAACCGTAGAAAATTCATCCAGCAGACTTCAGTTGCTACCTCGGGCCTTCTTTATCTTTCTTCACTACGCAGAGCTGCAAAAAAAGAAGACATTATTCTCGGGCATAATAACAAGCGCTACCGCATCAACACTTCATGGAGCCAGTTGGATGTGGCAAAATATCCTGTGAAAGATTGCCATGAGATGGTGCAGGACAGCAAAGGAAGAATCATACTGCTTACCAATGAAGTAAAGAACAACGTGATATTCTACGATAAAAAAGGAAAGCTCACAGCTACCTGGGGTCATGAATATCCTGGTGCGCACGGCCTTACATTATTTAATGAAAATGGGCTTGAAGTATTATTCATATGCGATAACAGCCGCCATCAGGTTATTAAAACTACCATGGATGGGCAAGTGCTGATGATATTGGATTACCCGAAAGAAACAGGCCAGTACACAAAAGCAGAAGAATATATTCCCACAGAAACCGCCATCACAGAAAACGGAGATATTTATGTAGCAGATGGATATGGAAAAGATTTTATTATTCAATATGATTATAGGGGAAAATATATCCGTCATTTTGGAGGAAGAGGTGATAAAGCGGAAAACCTGCTGAATGCGCATGGCATTTGTGTTGATAACAGAAATAAAAACAACCCGCTACTTATCGTCACTTCGCGCCAGCAGAATGCTTTTAAGCGTTACACGCTGGATGGACAGTTCATCGACACCATACCACTTCCCGGAGCCTGGGTGTGCAGACCGGTTATCAATGGCGATTATTTGTACAGCGCCGTTTTGCAAAGCAGTTCGCATGTAAATGAACAATCGGGTTTTGTTACAATCCTGGATAAAGATTTTAAAGTAGTTTCCAACCTGGCAGGGAATGATCCCACGTATTCAGGCAGTACACCAGATGAAATGCATCAGACCGTTAAAGTGTTTCAATATCCGCATGATGTGTGTATTGATGATGAACAGAACATGTATGTGGCACAATGGAATTCGGGGCACGTATATCCATACAAGTTAGAACCAGTTGTATAAATAAAGAAAAAATTGCCTTGATTACTGTATTTTAAAAATCAATCCAGCCATTGCACTTATCATAGAAAAATAATCTGTAGCTCATTTGGTGCAAATCCCTTTTGCATTTTCTTTTAAGAAACTATTTTCAATAGATGATGAACTGGAAAAATATTTTATATAGCGCAACAATTGCTGCTAACTGCCTGCTTTGTTTTTTGTTGTTTTTTTATGACAGGCTGATTGTCCCGTCCCTGTTGCAGGTAGCAGGCAGGGCACATCCCCTCATCCTGCATTTCCCTATTGTATTATTTGCATTGTTCATAGCATGGATTTGGATTGTCCCAAAAAGTGAGATCCCCGCTAATCAATTTTTTCAAAATATCGGCAAATGGTTATTGCTGTCGACCGCATTTGTTTCCGCCATCACCGCACTAATGGGGATATTCCTGTCCAAAGAACCCGGATATGATCAGGATGCATTGTCATGGCATAAATGGAGCGGCTCGCTGGTTTCTCTGATCGCATTTTCCTGGTATGTTTTTTATGATCAATTAATTAAAAGAAAGATATTACTGGCTGGTGCAAGCCTTCTAAGCGTCCTCGTTTTGGTAATCGCAGGCCATGTGGGAGCAAGCATCACGCATGGAAATAATTTTTTGCTTGCTCCGGTCACAAAAGAGAAAAAACAAAAAAAGGTATCTTTTGATGAAGCCGTTGTGTTTACAGATATGGTGAAACCCATATTGGATGCCAAATGCGTAAGTTGCCACAACAGCAAAAAGGCAAAAGGCGAACTGGTGATGGAGACAGAGCAAATGCTGATCAAGGGGGGCAAGGACGGCGCATTGTGGGATACTGCTAATGCCAACCTGAGCCTGATTTTACAGCGCATTCATTTGCCTCAGGAAGAAAAAAAGCATATGCCTCCAAAAGAGAAGCAACAACTCACAGACGCGGAAATGGCGATTTTATATAACTGGATACAACGCGGCGCAAATTTTAAAATCAAAGTAACTCAGCTGGAGCCAACAGATACTTTGCGCTCCATGGCAGTAAACATGTTCAGTTCTTCGGATGAGCAGGAAGATTATGATTTCGCTGAGGCTAGCGAAAAAACCATCCGGAAATTAAATACGAATTATCGCACAGTGTACCCTTTAGCAAAAGAATCGCCCGGTATTGCGGTTGATTTTTTTGGTGCCGCTTTTTTTAAATCTGAACAGCTGAAAGATTTGCTGGAAATAAAAACGCAGCTTGTTTCCCTCAATCTGGATAAGATGCCAGTAACTGACAATGACCTGCAGACAATCGGGCAATTCACCAATCTGCGAAACCTGAATCTTTCCTTTAGTAAAATCACTGGCAAAGGTTTGGCATCTCTTGATAACTTGAGGCATTTGAAAAATCTTTCTTTAGCAAATACCTCCTTAAAAAAAGAAGACATTCAAAAACTTGTTTTATTGAAAGAATTGCATCGCATATACATCTGGAATGCAGGGCTGAGTTTTGCAGATGCCAGCGACATCAGAAAAAAATACCCCTCTTTGGATATTGAAACAGGCATGCGCACAGACACCATGTTCTTAAAGATAAATCCGCCCATTATTCAGAATGAAGCCCAAGTTATCATTGATACACCGCTTCAACTGAGGTTAAAACATTTCGTTCCGGGCGCAATGATCAGATATACTTTGGACGGAACGGAGCCTGATAGCATACATTCGTTTGCCTATGACAATAAAACATTTATTGATAAACCCGAATTGATGAAAGCCCGGGCATTCAAAAAAGGCTGGCATGGAAGTGATGCGGTGGAGTATCGCTTTTACAAAGCAACTTATAAGGCGGATACGGTTATATTGCTCAAGCCAACTGATTCAAGTTACAAAGGGAAAGGAGGAAAAACATTGAATGATTTC
>DATMMJ010000437.1:0-8034 GCA_035569795.1 Puia sp.
CTTGGATGTATACTTAATAAAATTTCAATGTCTTTATTGGAATATAAATTACCGGTCCATCTATACCATTCGGATGGCGCAGATTTAAAAGTTTTCGGTAACCCTTTAAGTGTTGGGTGCATTGTTTCAGCCGTCTGCAAAATCGCAGGTACTGGTCGCCAGGTGTTGCTCTTGTATTCGTCTGCGCCTAAAAATTCTTTATGGTACCAATCCCAGTTTTGTGGAAAGTCAGAATTATTAAGGGCAAATCCTGAAAAATGAAATCCCATAAACGCTCCACCATTTTTCATATAATGTTCGAAAGCATTTCTTTGACTGGCTTTTTCCGGTCTGGTATCTAAAAATATCACCACGTTATACGCCTTCAAAAATGCAGTGTTCATATTATCCCAATTACTGGTACTGTCATATTGAAAATGGAGTTTGTTGGATTGGTCTTTAAACCAGACATGAGCTTCCTTCACAAAACTAATATGGGAGATATCATTTCTTGAAGTGAAAAAAGCAATCACTTTAAATGTTGGTTTTGTTGTCTGTGCCTGGAGATGACTTGATTGAAGAGTCAACGCAATCATTACTAAACAAAAGCGGGCAATTTTTCGTGATAAATTTTTCATATTATTTATATAATGTTAAGGTCGTTGTAAAGAAGTTGCTATGTTATGCATTGTAACGCTCGGATATCCCTTTTGTGCCGCCCAAAAGATCGCATTCCTGAACAATTGTACATAATTCTCATTTTGAAATAGCCCTGGATGGTGACCCATGAATATGTAAATATTTTTTGCTTTCACTTTTTCATTGGTCCAGATCACCGGGTGGTCTCCCATTTTTATTTTGCTATTAGGCGAATAACTGTCTTCATCCACCCGGGCAAGCACATGCACATTTTCCCGTGGGCTTTTATCGTAAATATAAAATTCCTCCTTTTCAATTGGAAAGAGATTTGAAATGGCTTTCATACAGGGATGAGTGCTGTCCTCAACTATCACATTTGCTTTTACAAAAGTTGAAATATAGTTTTCATATCGAATCCCACCCATAAATTTTGAAAACCATTGCCACATAGCATAGCCATCAAACTCACCCAATAATGTTGCATGGTGAAAACCGATCCAGCCACCTCTCCCTTCTTCTATATATTTTTCAAATGCAGCTTTGGATTTATCGGACCACATATAAGGTGGAAAATCAAGCTGGATAATCAACTGGTATTTAGAAAGAAACTGGTCGTCAATTTTTTCTGTGTTTTCGATAACATCCACACTAAAAGAACTATCAACCGCTAATTTATCAAGCCAGGGAATAGCAACGTCTACGTATGGGCGATGAATACTTCCTTTATTCTCCGCCAGCACAATTACATTGAAACGATTTTTTTTCAACTGGCTTAATCCTTTTGAACAAATAGCTGTGCAAAAAAGAAATGCGATGATAATTTTTAAACCGCTCATTTTATATTTTCCCTTTTAGTTTTGAAGCTGCGGCAGCATCTATTAATATTTCGCAATTGGGATGCAGTTGCACCACCGATGCAGGAATGTCAATTGTTACAGGTCCTTCTATCGCTCTGGATACCATATCTGCTTTATGTGCCCCTTTGGCAATCAAGATTAGTTTGTGGGTGTGCATGATATTTTTTATGCCTCTTGTTAATCCACCCAATTGTGTTCCTTCCGGCACTTGCGTTTCCTTGCGAACCCTTGCTTCAAAATCAGGATCCATGGGTGATACCCATGTTTCACTCTCAAAAGGAGTTCCTGGCTGGTTGATACCAATGTGTCCATTAGCGCCTAAACCAAGCATTTGCAAATCAACACCGCCACGCTCTGCAATACGGCTTTCAAATAACGCCGCCTCTTTTTCAAAATCGTCAGACATCGTTGGAGGCATTATAAAATTTTCATCCGGTATGCCCAATGGACCGGCAATCTGATTTAAGATTATCGTATAACAACTTCCGGCATATTCACGCGGGAGATTAGTTAATTCATCCACATTTAATAAAGTAATATTCGATACATCAAATGGATATTGTTTATAAATGGCTGCAACAATAGCATGCATGTTGATGGTAGTTTGCCCTGTTGAAAGACCAATAACAGATGTTGGTTTTTCCAGCATCTGTGCGATTATCCGCCATGCGGCAATGGTATCAAATTCATGTTCGTCTTTGGCAATGGTGATTTTCATGTCTATCTATGATTATTATTTAACTGTACTTTTATTCGTTTTATAAATGCTTCAATTCCTCATTAAAAAATTTATTGATTGCTTCCCCTGCATCCTGCTCATCCTCCCCTTCAATATGAATAGTAATAGCATCACCGCCTTTCAAACCCATTGATAATATATTGAGCATGCTGTTGAGTTTTATCACCTTATCGCCTTTTTTTAATTTGGTTACAGATTTAAAGGTCTTTGCCAGCCTGATTAAGTTTGTAGCAGGTCTTGCATGAAGTCCTTCTGGTACAGTTATTATATATTCTTTTGTAATCATTGCGTATTGCTTTCCCTTAAATAGTGGATGATGGTCTCAGCGCTGTCAAGGGTCATTACATGCTGGTGAATTTCTCTTGCCTTAACAATGCTGGTATTGTTTATTAAGTTTTTTACATAGGGAATAGCCGGGGCACTCATTGAAAATTCTCTTAATCCCATCCCCAAAAGCAATAGTATGGCCGAAGGATCACCTGCCAATTCACCACACATCCCCGTATGAATGTTCTGCTTATTTCCTTGTTCAATTACATTTTGTATTAATCTCAATACCCCGGGGTTGAATGGTTCATATAAATGTTTTACCTGTTCATTGAGTCTGTCCACCGCCAGTGTATATTGACACAGATCATTGGTGCCGATGCTGAAAAAATCAATTTCCTTAGCGAGGAGGTCGGCAGTAACAGCTGCTGATGGTATTTCAACCATAATCCCCAGCTGTATGTCTTCATTAAATTTAATTTGTAGTGCAGCTAATTCTGTTTTTACTTCCTGCAGAATCATTTTAGCTTCACGGATTTCCAAGATGTTACTGATCATTGGAAGCATAATCTTCAAATCTCCAAATACACTTGCCCTCAAAATAGCAGCCAACTGTGTTTTGAAAATATCCTTCTGGCGAAGACAAATACGAATGGCCCTGTAACCAAGAAAAGGATTTTGCTCTTGCGGCAAATCGAAATAAGGCAATTTTTTGTCTCCACCAATATCCAGCGTTCTTACTATTACTGGTTTACCTTTTGCTTTTAAAGCGATTTCTTTATAAAATTCAAATTGTTCCTCTTCATTTGGAAATGAAGTGCGGTTCATGAATAATACTTCAGTGCGTAACAACCCGCATCCTTCGCTTCCGAACGCAAAGGAAGCTTCCATATCCGTTGCGTTAGAAATATTTGCCAAAAGCGTTATTTCTACACCATCAGTAGTAATTGCTTTAGCATCTTTCAAATCATTTAGTAAAGTTGTTTTCTTTAAAAAATCATTTTTCTTTTCGATGTAATGGTTTAATACATCCGGACCAGGTTGGACGATTATTTCACCGTTTTCCCCATCAACAATTATGAGGTCATTTGTTTGAATACCTGCTAACTCAGTTCCGCAGCCAACTACAGCGGGAATGCCCCTGGATTTGGCAACAATAGCAGCATGTGAAGTTTTACCGCCCACTTGTGTTGCAAAGCCACTTACTTTGCTGAGATCCATAGTGACAACTTCAGAAGGGGTAATATCTTCAGCGATAATGATAACATCTTCTCCCTGCATCTTGGCGCCTGATGGTTTTTCATTATTCAGGTGCTTTAATATCCTGTTACCTGCATCTTTTATATCAGCCGCGCGGGCACTTAAATAATCATTCTCTAAATTTTTCAATACGATTATTGATGCTTCTATTACTTCAATCACAGAATCGTTTGCATTTTTATGTTGCGACAAAATCATCTCCCATACATCAGTTTTGATTTGCTCATCCTGCAATAATTCAATCTGAACATTTAAAATCTCATGACTAGCAGTATGGGTAGTAAGCGTTGACATGATCACTTCCACCTCTTCAATGGAATCTTTTACAGCATTCTCAAACTTTAATATTTCCTGTTCCACTTGCTCAGGTCCAATGAGCATGACGCCAGTTATTTGTTGATTAGATTTCTCAAGCAGATACGCCCTTCCGATAGCTATCCCAGGCGATACTTTAATCCCATTTATTTTATTTATTACTGGGTTGCTCATTTTAAAATATGAATTATGCTCCCTAAAAAGCCGACTAAAAGCAAGCCAAGCAACAGCCATGTCGGTTTAATATTTTTCTTCACGAAATAGAATGTGAGGAAAGTCAAACCCAGTGGGATAATATTTGGAATTATTTGGTCTAAAATATTTTGAAGGGACACAACGGAACCGCCGGTTCCAAAAGAGATGGGTGTAGAGATATTCATGAATGTTGCGGTCATGGCTCCAATCATCATTAAACCAAGGATAGAAGAACCCAATGTAAGCTTGTCCATCACATTCGTTTTTGCCAAGTTTTGCAAAAATTTAGTTCCTAAATTATAGCCCATGAATGTGAGATTATACCGCAGAATAAGATGGGGCAAATTGAAAATTAAGAGGAATAAAACAGGACCTAAAATATTGCCTTTAATGGCAAACGAGATACCCACTCCGGCAGCAATCACTTTGAAGGTTCCCCAAAAAAGAGAATCGAACACGCCAGCCAATGGCCCCATCAATCCAAGTTTTACTGAATTGATTGATTCTTCATCGAAGTCTTCTGACTTACTTTTTTGCTCTTCCATAGCCGCAATAATGCCGATGATGAGTGTAGAGCCATAAGGACTTGTATTAAAAAATTGCAAATGCCTTTTAAGAGCAGCAGACATTTGTTCACCCGTGCTATATATTTTTTTTAGCGCAGGAATGATGGAATAAACGAAACCACTGTTTTGCCAGGTTTCGAAATTGAAGTTGGCTTCTAAGAGCAATGAACGAAAAAATAAACTACGTATGATTTTTTTAGATAAAGCAGGTGCAGTCTTAACGGTCGGTTCATCTGCATCGTACTCAACTTCCTCATTGTTCATTGCTGATCTGTGAGTCATTTCTGTAATGATCAATGCGGTGATAACACCCAATGCACCAATAGCAATGACAGGAAGTTTTAAATAACTGGCTAGCATAAAGCCAAGAAAAAAATAAGGCGCTACTTTTTTATTGAACATCAAGTTTAGCAACAAAGCAAACCCTAATGCAGGAAGCATATTGCCGGCAACTCTAAGTCCACCGTTTACCCAGGCTGGAATTTTATCCAAAAAAGATTTCATTACGTCCGAACCAAGTTGTAAAGTCAGAAATGTTACAATGCCCATTAGCAATGGTTTTAATAAACCAGAAAAAATATGCAGCCTTTGTATTCCCTGGCAATCGCCCTTTTCGGCGTATTCTGTAAATTTCTTATTAAACACTGCCCTGAAAACAAATAACCCGCTAATGATCATTTCTGCTAAGATTGAAATTGGCACAGCAAGTGCCAATGCAACAGGCGCCCCCTTTGCGGACATAATAGCAAAGGCTGTACTTAGAACACCTCCCGTTATTACATCAGGAGGTATGGCTGCACCCACTTTGATATTGCCCATAAAAATCAGCTCCAACGTGGCTCCAATAATTAGACCTTGTTCCATATCACCCAATACTAAGCCCACTAATGGCCCTAACACCAATGGCCTGCTCAGCAACGTGGTGCCAAGGAAATCCTCAGAATGGCCAAACATGGCAATCAACGTAATAAACAGATAGGATGTCAACAATTATTATGATTATTTAAGCAAGGTTTTTAATTAGATCAGTAACCAATACTTTACTATCCGTAGGTACCTGTCTTACTTCCAACTCAACAGATTTCTGAATCATATCATGAAGGAGAGGCAGATCATCGTTGGAAATAGCAATTGCTTTGGAAATAAGCGTTGAACCTTCTTTGCTGCGGATACCACCAAAATTGATAGATTTAATTTCAGCTACATTTTCTGCCAGGCTGGCCGCATCTTTAATATTATTAATAAGCACCAGTATTTTTAACGATTGATTTTCCCTGTCATTCAAAAAGCCAATGGCACCACTGATTGAGGTGATTAGAAGTTTTGCGATGGCAGGTCTGGCAAGACCTAAAGTCATTTTTTGAAATTCGTCTTTTGCAACTTTATCATTGGCTACTATTACGTAATTAACTCCTAATGAAGGAACCCAGGTAAAAGCAACTTGCCCATGAATCAGCCGATCATCAATTCTTACCAGTTTAATCATTGTTATTTTCGTTTTGATTTGGCGTCATCATTTTTGTTACATAAACAATTTGCTCTTTTGCATTTCGAATAGCTGATTCAATTACTTCTTCGGCTGGTGTACTGGCGTCTGCCATCAATACTTCGATGAGTAATGCAAGGTTGAATCCGGAAACAATGTGCACATTACGGCCTTGTGTAAATCGTACTGCCTGGTTGGTAATACTTCCGCCCAACAGGTCTGTAAAAATGATCAGTTCATCGTTCTTGGCAAGTGTCTTTAGCAATGCAACCAGGTCGGATTCTATGCCTTTATTTTCTTTAACATAAGCTTCAATCAAAAAAACATTATCTGTTTGCCCAATTATGATATCCAGGGTTGATTTTATACCGGTGGCAAGATTGCCATGTGTAGCTATCAGGAATTTGCGAACTATTTTTGTCATGGTCATTTTTATAGGTAAAATTGTGAGCTTCCTTTAAAGCTTAGTTTTGAAATTTACTTATTTATTCAAAAAATGGTTCTTTCGCATTTCTGGTACGTTAAAGCTTGAGTTGAATTTTTTTCTTACCTAAAAATGAAACCGACTAAAAATAAAAAACAAAGAATAACTACGCCAGCCAACTCCATTCCATCATAATCCGCAATGCGCGGGCCAATAAGGTAAACGGTCATGAAATAAATCATTGACAAAAAGCATCAAGAACAGGTTTAAACCACTCGATTATATCGAGTGCGCAAAGGCGAATTTTGGTTGTATGTTCATTCAATTTTTTACCCTCATTAAAATATTTGATGGACTATGTTACAATTTTCATTTGCAGATAGCAATATTTCAGCATAGCATTTAATTAAAACTACCCTTTAAAATTGTAAGGAAACAAAATAAGTAAAAATGAATAACTAAGGAAATAGTAAAAAATACGAAAATGATGGATTATTTTACGATTCCTTTTGTAATATTGACAACATGAGTGAAAATAAATATGCTTCGGCTAAAAAAAGTGATGGGTTCTATGGTCAGCGGCTTATCATTCTACCTAAAGTAATAGTAAACATTCTTAAAAAGCACCCCATTACAAAGCAGGTGTTTATTACAGATATCGGTTATTTTCCAAAAGCCGTAAATCATTATGTAGAGAGAAAAACAGGCATTGATCAGCACATACTAATTTATTGTACCGAAGGGAATGGATGGATTGAAACGGATGGTGAGAAAATGGATATTGATCCCTCTCAACTCATTATAATACCTGCCAATACTCCCCACAAATATGGCTCCTCCGAAGATGATCCATGGACTATTTACTGGTTTCATTTCAGTGGAGAAATTTCCGGAAATATCGTAAACCTGATCATACAAAAAACCAGAAAATATCAACCCAATATTGGATTCAGTGAAAACCGGATAAAACTATTTGAAGAAATATATGCTAATCTTGAAAGGGGGTATATCATGGATAATCTCCTGCATGTAAATATGACTTTTTATCATTTTCTTTCATCCACGATTTATGAAGAGAAATTTAACCTTAAAGATTCAAATACTGAAAAAAACAGGATTGATTTATTGTTAGATTATGTGCAAAATAATTTGGGTATAGCATTTAAATTAGAAGAGCTGGCAATACATACCAATCTTTCTATATCGCAATTTTCTTCCTTATTTAAATCAAGAACAGGGTACTCACCTATTGAGTATGTAAATCATTTGAAAATTCAAAAGGCATGTCAGCAACTACTGCTTACCGA
>DATMMJ010000438.1:0-5408 GCA_035569795.1 Puia sp.
TAGAAAGTATAAAATGTTTCATAACAGGTTCTGTTTTTTTGATGCTAATGTGTGTAGGATCATTATATTTGAACTTATCAGAATTGCTACAATTGCAAGTCAAAAAAAAATTCTACTTACATAAATATTTTTTCTGAAAAGCACAATACAAAATTGCGACGCAGAAGAGGCGAAAGGAATGGCTGAACTACTTAAGAATATGTCTGCAGAGGATTAAATGGAACCGGGGTCAATGCTGTTAGGTATAAATCGTATAGCTTACAAAATTTTGACCCCTGCTACGACGGGGGTGCATGGTAAGAGGAGAAATTTGGAGCAACGCCTGGTAAGAAATAAAATGATTACACTGGGTAAAATGTGAAAGATTTTTCTTGGGGACGATCTCGAAATAATCTTAAAAGAACCGTTGCATATAGGATAGGTCTCTACCAATCCTGGTGCACTTTAGTTTGTTATAAAAGCTATATCAGACTGTTCATATTTTGGCTGATGCACCAGCATGGCAAGATATTTAAAGCTCTCGATCGGAGCCTTGGCTGCAAAAAGATTTACGAGCCATCCCGGAGCACCTCCGCCGGGATCAATCTCCATATGATAAGTGATCCGAATATTTGATTTATCAATGGGAACCACGGTCCATGTTTCATTTGAAAAAGGAACACGTACAATACCATTTTTAGGTGGTATGAAATCCGGTACACCGATTGCTTTTATGGTCATTACTTTTGTTACAGTATCCTGGCTGATCTTAAGATGAACAACCAGGTCGCGGTTGTTAGCAGGCCATGGCGAGTTTACTTCTGAATAAAAATACAATTCCTTATCACTAACCTGTTTGAGTACATAGGATATTTTGAGATTGCGTGACCATTTGCTATAATTTTCAATATCCAGGATAAGCGAAGCTATTTCTGAGAGCCTTGCTCTCAGGGTCATTTCAACTTTTAGCTCATTGAATTTAGATTTGTTATCCTCCCGGCTGTAAACTTTTATGCCGTCCTTTTCTTTTTTAAGCGTCCACCCATCTTGTGCGCTAACAGATAAGCTAGCCACCAAGATTAGCAGTAAGATTGCAAAATCACGCGGTTTCATATATATGATTTTTTTTGTTCATCGAATAGCTGTGATGCATAGCAATTTTTCATCAGGTTAGAACGATTGTGTTGTTAAATACCAAATGCAGTGGTACCTGCCGCATTTACTGCAAACTTTTGAAAAAGATGTTCGGCACCCACACCATTTTCTTTGAATAATTGTACAATGAAAACCCCTATATCATCCTCCGCTATCCTAGGTATCTCTGCTCGGGTGGTATTTATTTCAGGTGTTTTAGAATGCGCGGTAATCAGGTGATAGCATTTTATATTGTCCAGTTTGCCTTCCTCGTAAAAAACTTTAGCCATTTCTGTTTGCATGGTTCGTGATATAGATCCAAGCGCTGAAGGGCACTTATTTATGGTATCGTTTGCGCTATTGATGCTGATAAACATCCCCTGCTTATTTTCTCTCATATTACCAAGCACTACATGGGCCGCGACAAAGAAGGTGGTGATACTATGGTCAACCATTTTTTCCCAGTCAATGATATCTGTCTTGGTAAGCAATTGTTCAGAAACAGGTGTGTCAAAGCAAATCACCGCAAGGTCAATCTTGCCATATTTTTCCTTCACACACTCTGCAAGTTCAAATGCCTTATCATAATCAGGATAATCAACCAACAGGGTAACCAGTTTGTCCGTATTTACACCACCAATTCTTTGTGAAAGCAGCGCCACTTCCTGAGCACTTTTTGCAGGGAGAATAACCCGAACACCTTCGAGGAGCAGCTTTTGGACAATGGATGCCACAACGGTTCTGGAGCTGCCTACTACTAATGCAACTTTATCAACTAATAATTTATTCATGACCAGGATTTGTTAATTACCATAAATGACTTTAGCAAAGTTGATTTTAATAATGGCATGTAAGAATGTCTAAAAGAGTGGAGGATATGTCTGGAAGGACCTAAACATTGCAATCCGGGGGTAGGAAGCCCGCAAAAGGAACAGATACGCTCACGGAATTGGTTTGTACCGAAGGCGTTAAAGCAGCAATAAAGAAACACTAAAGGCAGCAATGCACCCGAAAAGTCCATTCACCTGGGCTGATTTCTTCAAGACTGGGGATAGTCCATTTGCCAGTGCACCTAATAGGAATGCACAACCGAAATAAAATTTGGCTTTTAGGTGATGTCTTTAAAAGATGTTTTCTTTTCCCCTTATTTCAGGAAATTTTTCCTTACGCTTCTATCAAATCACAAGCGTGCATGATGTCTTCCAGCGCATGGTACAAAAGATCGATGTCTCCCTGGCTGTTAAAAGCCTGGACAGAGTACCTCAGGAAAACCCTATCTTCATGCTGCATCACAGGCACCTGAATTTTATATTTTTCATACAGCAGCTTGTGAAGCAGTTCAGGATGTTTTGTTTTTATAGGAATGCTGCAGAGTTGAAAAATAAAGTTCTCTTTACTCACGCAAATTGGTACTGCCTTTAATAAATGAAAAAAACGCTCTGCATTGGACCTCGTAATTTCTCTGCAGCGTTGAGCAACTGCAGGCCAATTATTCTCCTTCATGAAATCAATAGCTGCGGGGATAGTCAAGAAGGCTGAATAATCCCTTGTGCCTTGGGTTTGATGATAATCCAGAAATGGAGAATGTGATGGTTTATCGCTTTTGTAGCCCCAGCTGATCACAAGCGGGTCGCACATACTTTGCAATTCTCGTCTGACATATAAAAAAGAGCTTCCTTTGGGAGTAAGCATCCATTTGTGGCAGGCCCCGGTATAAAAATCAGCTTGCAAAGTTGCTAAATCTAAAGGTATCTGGCCCGGCGCATGCGCGCCGTCAACAAAAGTTAGCAATCCTTTTTGCTTTGCAATAGCACAAATCTCTTCAACAGGTAATCTTATTCCTGTAGTGCTTGTGATATGGCTGATAAAAACCATTTTCGTTTTTGAGCTGAGTCCATTGAAAAATTGTTCAATAAAATCTTGCTTGGATTCCAGGGGGAATCTTATTTTTTGCCTTATATATTTTGCCCCTGTTTTTGCACAATAATAATTCCATGTTCTATCGCATGCCCCATATTCCAAATTGGTAGTTAGCACTTCATCACCTTGTTTTAAAGGGAAGCTTTTTGCAACAATATTGACTGCATATGAAGGATTGGAAACAAATACGATATCATCAGCGTGGCAGTTTAGGTAAACGCCCAAGCTTCCCCTTGACTGTTTTAAATATTGCAATCCATTTACCGTAATGAACTGCACGGGTTCTTGTTCAAGTTCCAACTGGTATTGCTGGTATCTTTCAAAAACAGGTTTAGGGCATGCGCCAAATGAACCAAAATTTAAATACGTCACGTCACTCCTCAATAAGAACTGAGATGCCAATGGATTGTTTTGCATCGGATAAAAGTACCTAGTGTTTTGGTAAAAATAAAATGCGCTAATAAAAGCCGAAAATTTGATGCTAAGCAACTTAAAAAATTCAATTTTTTGGATCCCTAATGCGCATGCAATTTTCAATACAAACTAAAAGAAAAAATTATTTTACAGTTACTTCTTTGCCAAATGTTGATTAAAGTGAATAACCTTGCCATCCTTTACTAGCTGTAAAACTTTTTCGAGCATTGGCCGGATTAGCGGGCACGGTAATTCAGAAGAATAAGTCGCCTTAAAAGCATAACTAAGGGTATCTTTCTTTTCCTTCCTGCACTTCCCGGATGAGTTCTCTTGTCAGCCAATGAATAATATGGGATTTCTGACGCGAGGAGTCGGTAAGACTCAGATTTTGCATATTCTATAAACCAGATCATAGGTCCTCTGGGAACCAAAACCGCAGTTAGATAAGTATATCTGCTTTTGACTTATAAATTCCACTTTTTTTAAGTACTGCACCAGGCAATTGTCTGAAATCCATATTACTTTTTGCTAAAGTATGTTACGTTTTCTGCCAACTCACCGATTTATTCTATTGCATGCGGTGTGCAATATTTGCCCTCAAAGTTGCCTGCGTTCTGGCTTTCAACGTACTAATTCGCAAATACTTTCGTTTAGAGTTTGAATCCGTTTAAAAAAAAACCCTAATTCTTAAAATCCAAATCATGAGAACCGTCCCTTTGAATCGCATTATGCACCTCACTGCATTGCTGTTGATTCTTGATATTGTGGCATGCAAAAAAACAAATGATCTTACAAACAAACCCAATTCTCCTCTAGACAGTTCAGTTACCGTAGTCAAGCCGTACACAAATGTGGTATACACTGGTACAACAGAGCTTTCCACTTCGAGGCAAAACCTTGTTGCTGCAGGTGCAGGAAATAAAATAGTTTTTGCCGGAGGCATCAATTCCTCGTCCTATTTTTCCACCGTTGATATTTATGATGTTATTTCAGGGGAATGGACGAGCACACAATTGGGTACTGCCCGTGAGAACCTTGCTGCAGCAGCTGCAGGCAACAAGATCGTCTTTGCAGGTGGTTACTCCAGCCAGGGCTATTCTTCTGCTGTTGACATTTATGACGTGGCTGCCAACAAATGGTCAGCTGCTAAGCTCAGCGTGCCAAGGCAAAACCTGGCAGCTTCTTCCATTGGCAGTAAGATCTTTTTCGCCGGTGGATTTAACCCCAATTCAAATTGTTCTGCTGTTGATATTTATGATGTCGCTGTTAACTCATGGACAACAGCACAGCTGAGCGTGCCCAGAGCCATGCTTGCGGCAGCATCAGCAGGTTCGAAGATATTATTTGCCGGAGGTACCAACACTGCGACCAATGCCATGTACGCTACAGTTGACATTTATGACACATCCACAAAAACCTGGTCAACCGCCAAGCTAAGTGAAGCTAGGGCAGGTCTTGCAGGAGCTTCCATGGGAAACAAAATTATCTTTGCTGGGGGCTATACTAGCAGCGCTAACTCTGCAACTGTTGACATCTATGACGTTTCAACTGGCATTTGGTCAACTGCAAATTTGAGTGAAGCGAGATCAGGGCTCACTGCAGTAACAGGCGCCGGTAAAATATTTTTTGCAGGCGGCTTCAGAGATCATGTTTCAGCAACCATCGATATTTATGATGCTAATGCCAACACTTGGAATTCAGCGGAATTGAACGTGGCTCGTTCAGGGCTTGCTGCTGCTAGCAGCGGCGATAAAATGTTGATTGGAGGTGGTTATCTTAGCTCAGGGTTTTCAAGCTTAGTAGATGTCTTCACATTAATTCATTAATAAGCAACGAGATAAAATAAATCTCTATTTTAGCCGGAAATTTTTCTCCTTACACATTCCATTATTATATAAAAGACCCCTTGCAAACTAGGGGTCTTTGTTTTTCTGAATCTGTCTCAATCTGTAAAAAACTTT